>CAYNDI010000011.1:0-21175 GCA_964395955.1 uncultured Dehalococcoidaceae bacterium | reverse complement strand
AGCCAGCCACCACCACTTTCTTTAAGGAAATAATAAAGCCGGGTATGACGGTCGTGGATATTGGAGCCAACATAGGCTACTACACGGTACTGGCCGCCAGGCTGGCCGGTGAGAACGGCCGGATTTATGCCTTTGAGCCAGAGCCGGAGAACTACACCCTGCTGGTCAAGAATGTTGAGTCGAACAGTTTTCGCAACGTGGTATGCCGGCAGCAGGCCGTCTCCGATAGAGTCGGGCAGGTCCCTTTCTATCTGGCCTGGGGACATGAAGCGCACAGTCTCTCGGAAAATATCGGTTCCTCACATCGCAGCATTCAGGTAGAGACAACGAGCCTGGACGAATTCTTCCGGAAGGAGGGATGGCCGCAAATTGACCTTATTAAAATGGACATAGAGGGGGCGGAAACGCTGGCTCTGGAAGGTATGAAAGAACTGGTAAAGCGGTCGAAAAATCTCAGGCTGATTACGGAATTTTCTCAAGAAGCAACCCGGAATGCTGATATTGAACCGTCTTCCGTCCTGGAACGTCTCCACGATATGGGTTTTAAAATACAGGTAATTGATGAAGAAAACTGGCTGCAGCCCCTTCACATGTTCAGTATCCTGCCACATTTCCAGAACCTTTTGTGTGAAAAGATATGAAAGCTGCGCGGCATAATATTGAACTCCCGGACGGAGAGATACGGGCATTATGATTAAATTCATATGGTGCTTCCTGGTAAGCGCCGGAAGAGCGTTTGAGAAAACGCGGTTGGCCAAGATAAAGCTCGGCCGCAGGACTCTGCTGGCTCAGCTGTTCCGGCTGGTCAGTACTATCATGCCAACACCGGAGAGAGTCCGGACATTCTGGAACGACACTATTTATTTTCCCGAGAAGCCTGCTTTTGAGTTGATAATTCTGGGCTCAAGTCCGCAATGGCCCAGCAGCAACGGCGTCTTCCAGCAATGTATGAAACCCGGGATGGTGGTCGTCGACCTGGGAGCCTGGATTGGCTATTATACGCTGCTCGCCGCCAGCCTGGTCGGTGAGCAGGGCAGGGTCTATGCCTTTGAGCCCGACCCGGCAAACTATGCCCTGCTGGAGAAGAATGTGCAGGCAAACGGTTACCGAAATGTCGTGTGCCGGCAGCAGGCGGTATCCGATAAATCGGGTGAGGCGCAGTTATTCAGGGGAGAGTACAGCGTATCCCATAGCCTCTCTACTTTTGCCGATGTGAACCCGGAGGCCAGCATAACGGTGGCAACCACCAGCCTGGACGACTTTTTTCAAAAGCAAGGCTGGCCGCGTATCGACTTCATCAAGATGAACATCGAGGGATGGGAATGTTTCGCTATAGAAGGTATGGAGGGGATATTGCTTCGTTCCAAGAACCTGAAAATAATGCTGGAATACTATCCCGACCTGATGAAAAAAATCGGGCGGGACCCCGAGACTTTTATCAGGCGGCTTGAAGACGCGGGTTTTATTACCCGGATAATCGATGAAGAAAGGGGACTGATACCGTTCAACGAACTGAACCTGCTCAATCGGCACGGGGCCAACATCCTTTGTGAGAGAGGCTGGGATACCGGAACCGGAGAATGATTAAGCCTTGAAGAATACATGTCCAAAGCGCGGGGAGGCATAAGCAGGTGAGAAGAACATCCGGAGGGCAATCACCATGAAATTGATACGTCGGGCCTTATGGACCGTTATCATGGCCGGCGGAAAAATCCTCGGAGTGATGCGCATTACACATATTTCACTCGGTGGTATGAGTCTGGGCGAAAGGCTTTTCTGGCTCACCCGCACCTTGATTAAACCGCCGAACCCGGTAGTAACGGCGGACAATGATATTTTATATCTCCCCAAACGCTCTCTCATGGCCGCGGCTTTCGTACTTGGAAGGGTATACGAGCCGGCTACCACCGCCTTCTTCAAGGAAGTAATCAAGCCAGGGATGACGGTGGTGGATATCGGCGCCAATGCCGGCTACTACACTCTGCTTGCCGCCAGGCTTGCCGGCGATAGGGGCAGGGTTTACGCATTCGAGCCCGAGCCGGAAAACTACGCCGTGCTGGTCAAGAACGTCGAGGTGAACGGCCATCATAATGTGCTGTGCCGTCAGCAGGCCGTCGCCAGCGAATCGGGGCGTGTCCAATTTTTCCTGGCCGGGGAAAGCGGGGCCCATAGTCTGTATACAGGCAAGGCTTCTCCCCGGCGCCGCATCATGGTAGAGGCAACCAGCCTGGATGAATTCTTCCGGAAAGATGGATGGCCACATATAGACCTTATCAAGATGGATATCGAAGGGGCGGAACTGCGTGCCCTGGAGGGAATGGTAGAGCTGGTCCGGCGGGCCAAAAACCTGAAACTGATAATGGAATTTTACCCGCGCCTACTCAGAAAAGCCGGCGTGGAGCCGGAGACCCTGCTGAATCGGCTTCACGATATGGGCTTCAGCATACGGGATATCGACGAACGGAAAGGAATTCAACCGCTGGAGGCATCCGCGTGGAGGCAAAATACCCAGCGAAACGCGCTGTGCGAGAAGGTATGAGAATCGTGCACCTAAGTACGGCAGGCCCCGGCCCGGCACAGCCCACCGGGTCCGGCGGGACGGAAAAGTTTATCTATTTCGTCACCAGGTATCTGGCAGAGTGGGACCATGACGTGAGTGTCATCGATATAAAATCGGACATACATAAGAGGTTGACTACCGGGGCGCGATTTTACGAGGTATGGGTAACGCCGCTGGCCAATAAAGGCATCCCCCGCCACCTTATCCGGGTAGCTTTCTTTTGCGGAGCGGCGGTACGCCTGCTGCGGCGTCTGCAAAAAGAGAAGAAGATAGATATCATCCATACCCACAACCAGTTTCCCGCCGCGGCCGTTATGCTGGCTAAGAAGCTATGGCACTGGAAAGTGCCGGTGGTACACTCGGTCCATAATCCTACGCTGCTTCTTGAGGGTTTCGAGTACAAATGGGGGAACTGGCTGGAAAATGCCGCCATCAAGAGCGCCGATTATGTCACCACGGACACGGAGTACGTACGGCAGGAATTAATCGCGCGACTGGGTATCGACGCTTCCCGTACGAGCCAGGTCTACAGCGGCATGGATATGGATGGCATCATCAGCTCGATTCAAGCCGGCTCCGGCCGGAACGCCAACGGGCGGGACAAAACAGTACTATGCGTTGCCAGGATACACCCGGGGAAGAACCAGATGGCGATACTCAAGGCCGCCGACGGGATATTGCGTGTCCATCCGGAGGCCAGGTTCATCTTCGCCGGTCCGGTCAGGGACCAGTCCTATATAAATTCGCTGAGGGAATTCGCCGGGGTTAACGGGCTATCCGGCCACGTGGAATTTACTGGAGAAATCCCCCAGGATGCCCTGTACGGACTCTATAAAGCGGCTACCGTCTTTGTCTTTCCCACCCTGAATGAGACCCAGGGATTAGCCGTTATCGAAGCTATGGCTTTCGGTTTACCGGTTATCGCCTCCCGGATTGGCCCTATTGAAGATGTGGTCAATCTGGAAAGGGGTAGCGCTATACTTGTCAACCCTGATAACACGGGTGAAATCGCCGATGCGGTGAATAGATTGCTGGGCGATGAGTCATTAAGGCAGGAACTTTCCCGCAAGGGGCAAAAGCTGGCCTCGCGGGGCTTCTCCTGGGAACAGATTGCCGGGGAGATGATAAAAGTGTACGAAAAGGTGTTGTCATGACCCACCGACGCGGCGGTATGCTATCCGGGCTCATCAGCCTTGGGACCAGACTACTGCCCGGTGCCATTTATATGCACTGCCGGCCAGTCAGAAGAGAATTGAACAAGGAAATCAGGACGATCCTGGATGTAGGCTGCGGGAAGGGTCTGGTCGGCAGGTTCATTACCCGGTCCGGCAAATATTTTACCGTCGGGGCTGAAATTTACGGGCCGGACCTGAGAGAAGCCCGGCAGAACCACACTCACAGCGACTTTGTACAGTGTGACGTCAGAAGCCTGCCATTTAAAAGAGGGAGTTACGATGTCGTCCTGTGTATCGAAGTACTGGAACACGTAGATAAGGAAGAAGGTTTGAAATTACTGAAAGATATGGAAGAAATAGCGGTAAAGAAGATAATCCTTTCCACTCCCAGGGGCTACCTGCATACCAGCCATGAGGCTAGTCTTAATCCTTCTACCAGTAGTAATCCGTACCAGGAACATAAAGCGGGGTGGGAAGCTGATGAACTGAGATCATTGGGCTACAAGGTATATTATAATAATTTTTTTTATAAAATCGCCCAATATACAAATAATCATTTTCCCACCTGGTCGTGGCTGCTAAACACCGTCATCTTTGCATCGCTGGGACCTCTACTATGGATATCTCCGATGTTTGGCGCCGACTTATTTTGCGTTAAATACATACTACCTTCGGCTTCGCGTGACTTAGTGAGAGGGGGTCAACCATGGCGAAAAAGATAGATAATAACCACACGGTATTACTGATTGGCCCGAGATTTCCGCAATCAGCGCCGGAATTAAATATACCGGTGGGTCTTTTGCACGTTGGCTCTTACCTCGTTAACGAGGGCTACAAGATAATCATACTGGATGCCAATAATTTCAAATCTAACCGGGACTTCCTTAATACCTTGAAGGAGCAATTGAAGTCGGTTTTTGCCGTTGGATTGAGTGTAATGACGAACCAGGTCCCCAACGCCCTCGAGATTTCCGACTATATCAAGCAACTCGTCCCTTCCGTCCCAATTGTATGGGGAGGCGTGCATCCCTCCTTGTTTCCGGAGCAAACAGCCAGGTGCAGGTCTATAGATTTTATCGTGCGGGGTGAAGGGGAAATCACCATGCTGGAACTGCTCAAGACCCTGGACAGGCAGGTTGAACCTGAAAGCGTCAAAGGAATCGCATTTAAATCAAATAGTCATGGAGAGGTAATTGTCACCGAGGAGAGGGGACTCATGGACCTGAATGAACTCCCCCCTGTCAGATGGGAATTACTGGAAAATCTAAAACCCGGTAGCAAACTTAAGCTAAGCGAGATAGCGGAGTTGACCGGGGTCGGGATTTATCTGCAGACAAGCCGGGGTTGTCCGTATCGTTGTACTTTTTGCATCAATTCCGTTTTGAAATCCGGATATAGATACCGGCGGAGCGATCTGGTATTAAAAGACATACAAGAGCTGGTAAATCTGGGCGTGGACAAAATTTTATTCATAGATGATATCGTCTTCGTAAATAAGAAAATAGCCATGGAGATTTTAGGAGGCATAGAAAAGTCCAATTTAAAATTCAAGTGGATAGTCAGCATTCGCGCCGATTTTTTCAACGAAAAACATATAAATCTAGAACTTATCTCGAAAATGAAACAAAACGGCTGTTTATATATAGGAATCGGGGCCGAGTCCGGCTCGCAACGAATTCTGAATATGATTAAAAAGGACATTACCGTTGATAATACTATTTATGCGGCTCAATTATTGAATAAAGTGGGGATGAGAGGCGGTTTTTCCTTTATGGTGGGATTACCCGGGGAGGAAAAAGACGATATTTTAAAGACTCTGCAGTTGATTGTAGCCATTAACAAAATAGATACCTCTTTTTCCTTCCGCGTTCAAGCTCCTCAGGTTTACAGACCTTATCCCGGCTCGGAATTATATTTTGAGTGCTTGAGGCAGGGCATGAAGCAACCGGCGGCGGTTGAGGAGTGGGCATCCAGCCCTTACATACAAAGCGAATTGTTTATTAATCCGGATGACTATCCCTGGATTAAACACGACATCGAGTTTATAAACAACGTTGTTTTTTACGGCGGATTATCAGGCGTCTATCTGCGTTATCACTTTCTTACCGGGATAATCAGAAAAATCGCATCCTTCAGATGCGATCGACTTTACTTTAAGTACCGCATAGAAAAGTTAGTGTATGACCTGTATATAAAATCACGATTGTACAAGCTCGTGAGATTAGGGGGTGGGTGGTTTTGATACCGGTAGCAGGTTCCGCAGGGAAGAGTACGAGCTTCGGTTACGACTGGCGTCAACCCAAGCTTTTTATTCAAATTTTTCGAGCTTTGACGGTAATATAAGCGGCGTGACGTTTATCGAACCGCAGCACCAAACGGGCTAATGCCGATGGCAGTGGATACAGACCGCTGCCTTTCGTTTCCTGTGCCGATAATCCATGCCACTGCAGCAGAGCGCACAGTCCCTCCAGAGTGAAGGCCCGCCGGTGCGTCGGCCAGGGGTCGGTCCTTTTTTTCAGGTGACGGGAGGTTAAAAAGATATCGAAGTCATCGCTGATGGCCGTCTGGGGCGGCTGGAACCCGAACAGGAGCGAGAAGATATTCTGCGTTGCCGCCAGGTTCGGGGTGGCCACGACGGCGTAACCGCCCGGCTTTAGCAGACGATAAATTTCTCCGGGGAGGGTATCCGTATCGGCAAGATGTTCCAGCACCTGGTTGGCACAGATGATATCGAAACTTTCATCCTCAAATGGCAATTTAACCTGGTCCAGATTGCTCTGGCGGCAGTCGATTCCCCTGGCTCTGGCCCGTTCCACATTTTCCCCGCTGATATCGATGCCGTAGACATGGCTGGTGCCTATTTTTCCCGCTATCTTTTGCGTAAACTCTCCGTCCCCGCAACCGAAGTCGAGCAGCCGGGCATCAGGATTTCGCTCGAAGAGGGATATGACATCCCTCTGGTAATCCTGGTAAACGTGACAATACCTGTCAAGAAACTTGACAACATGATTAAATACAGTCATACCGGGCCTTTTCTAGATGAACCATCTAAAGGTAGCTACCTCGATTTCCTTGCAATCACGGCACATCGGTATATCGGCACCGCCGCCATCCAGGTGAAGCCGTCTGATATGGCGGTACGGCTCCGATTCCCAGACCTGTGTCAGCGTTTGATTATTTAAATCGCCGAACCGGATTTTGCCATCGTAATCTATACAGCAGAGGACCACGCCACCATCGGCGATAACGGTAATAGAATTGAATATGGTGTGGCAGGGATAAGTATGTCTCCGGTGGTCTACCGGCGTTCTGAAATCCAGCTTCCGGGACAATCGTTCCGCCTTGTCTCCCCTTATCGATACAGGCGATAGAGAAACTACATCGGCGTATTTAAACAGTCGGTAGAAAGCCCCTTTTTGTGTATTCATCTCGGCATAATTTTCAGCCTGGACACAACAACTGATCTGGACTTCAGGTATTGTTAAGCCCATTCCCCGTTTTGTCTGACTTAGCCTGTCGATACCCGCTACCACCTGTTCAAACTCGGCGCCCACGCGGATCTTTTCATAGGTCTGTTTAATCACCGCATCCACGGAAAAGGCTATCCAGTCCAGACGGCTGTCCAGTATACGCTTGATATTATCATCTTTTAGTAATAGAGTGCCGTTGCTATTGAAACCGACACGCATACCTTTCGACCTGGCGTAGGCTACCCTCTCGAAGAGTAATCTGTCCAGAAGAGGTTCGCCGTAATCATTCAAACATACATCCGTCATGCCGATGCGGCTGGCGTCATCAATTATCTTCCGGTAAAGCTCCATACTCATCGTGCTTTTGGGCCGGGTCATTTCAGTATACGGACACATCACACATTTCAGGTTGCATATATTGCAGGTCTCAAGCATGAGCAACGTGGGGAACCGCCTGATTTTACGACTGATTCTCCGTGAGTAAACCAGATGATAAATATGGGCTACTACCGGCATGTTGACGATGCCGTAGAGTATTCCGGTGATGAACCTTTGTTTCCCCAGGCTCAAATTACGATAGAAATCGATAACGGCTTTCCGTATCATCATGTTAACTTCCTGACCTGATTTACCCGGGGGCTTGCGTCGCCTGCCGCTGGTCGACGGGCTAGCCGGTAGCCCGGTCGAAGACCTCTTTAAGCCTGGCATTCCGGTACGCCAGCGAATGTTTACCGTGTTCCACCTGCCACCGGCCGGCCGCGCCCATCTTTCTTCTTAATTCCTTGTTCTCAATCAGAAGGCTGACCTTTTCTACCAGGTCGTTCACCACCCGGGGGTCGGTATTTTCCAGCGCGCGGAGTACCTGTGGGTATAGCTGGGATAAGGGGAGGCCGTCCTGGGTCTGCGGGATACGCTCGGACTCCGGTACCAGGTAGCCGGTCTCGCCGTCTTTAACGAACTCGCTGACCCCTTCCAGGTCGATGGATACTACGGGCAGCTCGTAGCTCATGGCTTCCAGGCTTATCTGCCACGACTCGTAATGGCAGGGGAAGAAGAAGATATCGCTGGTCTGATAGATGATTTCCACGTCTCTCCAGGGTAAAAATCCATCGATGACCCTGACGCCCGGATCGGCAAGTTGACTTTCATACTTCTTTTTTATCGCCGGTGATATGTCCGACCTTATTATCAACTCGATGTTGTTGTACCTATCGCTCAATAAATCGAAGGCCTCCAGGACCTCCTTGCCCCCCCGGAACTCGAACTGCCCGGCGAGGTTGGCCGATCCGAGGAAGAAGAGCCTGACCCTGTCATCAACAAATTCCTTGGTAAAATCCCTGGGGGCGACAGCCAGCGGTATAGCGGCTATCTTGTCTTCAAAGCCCCGGCAGTTGAGATTGGACAGGCAGGTATTTTTAGAGAACTCCGTCCAGCACAGCACGCCCTTGCAGTTGTCCGAGGCAAAGGCTTCCTCGATGACCGCCTGGTGCCGGCGAAAGTGCCGCAGATTGTACCCCACCACTTCCCAGATTCTACCGATATCCGCTACCCAGGGTTCATTCCGGAAGACCAGATGGTTTCCGGCAAAAGTCAGTACGGCGTCTTTAGGCGGCTTCTTGGTCAGGCTGTCCCACCTGGCTTTCATCAGCGGCAGCGGGAGACGCAGGCACAATTGCGATATTAAAGACTCAGCCAACTGGAAGCCTGAAACACGGTTAGACAGGTGCTCATCCAGTCCGTTCCGGGTAACGAACTCATAGCCATCGGGGGGAAAGGGAATGAGCTGGCGGACATGGTAGCCCATGTGCAGCTTCCAGGCCGGTTCCAGGTAAACCTTCCTGGTTTCCGTATTGGCTTCTGCATTTATTTGCGTACTGGTTTCTATCTTGGTTTCTATCTTTGTTTCCATATCATTCTTACGGGTGCCGCTGTTTTAGCCGGCTTTCCCGGCGATTTTCTCCCGGGAGTGCTCCCGGTACCACTCTATAGTCTCGGTCAATCCTTCACGCAGGCCAGTATGAGCTTCAAAGCCGAAGGCCTGCCGGGCCCGGCTGATATCGACACACCGGCGCGGCTGGCCGTCGGGCCGGTTTCTGTCCCAGACGATTTCCCCGGTATAACCCGTAATCTCCGATATGAGTCCAACGACATCCGCGATGGGTGTTTCGATACCGCTGCCGAGATTTACCGGAGCGCCACCATCGTATTTTTCGGCGGCCAGCAGGATGCCCCGCGCCGCGTCTTTGACGTACAGGAACTCCCGCGTCGCTTTACCCGTGCCCCAGACGGTGACCCGGCTATCTCCCGACTTTTTAGCGTCCAGGGTCTTCCTGATAAGCGCCGGGATAACATGCGAGTACTTGGTATCAAAGTGGTCGCCGGGTCCGTAGAGGTTGACCGGCAGCAGGAAAACGGCGTTGAACCGGTACTGCTCCCGGTAAGCCTGCCCCATGACGAGCAGCATCCTCTTGGCGATGCCATATGGGGCGGTAATTTCTTCCGGGTAGCCGTTCCAGATATCATCCTCGCGGAAGGGGATGGGGGTATTTCTGGGGTAGCTACAGGTCGTCCCGACAGTGACAAACTTGATAACCCCCGCCAGCCTGGCCTCTTCCATGAGCTGTACGCCCATCAGGAGGTTATCCCGCACGATGCCTCCCGGTTTTGCCTGGTTGTAAGCGATACCTCCCACCCTGGCCGCCAGGTGGATGACGATATCCATTCCCCTGACGGCCTCCCGGCAGTTCTCGCGGACGGTGAGGTCGCTCTCATCCGAGAGGGGCACCCTGATATCGGCGGCCCCCTGCTCTTTTAAAAGATTGACAACGTGGGCACCGAGAAAGCCGGTACCACCGGTAACCAGGACCCGCTTGTTCTTCCAGAAAGTTATATCGGCCATGATACTAATGTCGTCTCTGCTTATTCAGGATAATATACTCTTCGCTGGTGTAGTTGGGAGCGTCCCAGGCGAACCTCTCTCCCTTCTGCCATTTCCTCCACCTGTCGAGGTCGTTTTCGACCATAATCCGCACCAGCTCCTTAAAACGTGTTTTCGGTTCCCAGCCCAGCTTCTTCCGCGCCTTTGAGTAATCGCCTTTGAGAAAGCCGACATCCAGCGGTCGGGTAAGACCTTCTTCGGTATGGAGGTATTTCTTCCATTCCAGGCCGGCGGCGGCGAAGGCTGTCTCGGCGAATTCCCGGACGGAATGGGCTTCATTGGTGGCTATAACGTAGTCGTCAGGCTCGCTCTGCTGCAGCATCAGCCACATGGACGCCACGTACTCCGGCGCGTAACCCCAGTCCCTTTTAGCGACCAGGTTGCCCAGTTTCAGCTCTTTTTCCAGTCCCAGGGCTATTTTCGCCACGCTGTTGGATATTTTCCGGGTGACGAACTCGAGACCGCGGAGGGGGGACTCGTGGTTAAAGAGGATACCGTTGCAGGCGAAGATGCCGTAGGCCTCCCGGTAGATTTTGGTCTGCCAGTAGCCGTATAGCTTGGCGGCGGCATAAGGGCTCCAGGGGTGGAAGGGTGTGTCCTCGTTCTGACTCGTCAGGTGGTCGCCGCCGTAAAGCTCGCTGGTGGAAGCCTGGTAGAACCGGGATGACGGTGAATTTTTACGGATAGCCTCCAGCAGCCGGGTAACGCCGAGGCCGGTGACCTGCCCCGTGCCGACAGGCTGCTCGAAGGAGATGCCGACAAAGCTCTGGGCCGCCAGGTGATAAATTTCATCGGGGCGCGAGATATTAATCGCCTCGATAATCGAAGGGGTATCAACCAGCTCCATGGGAATCAGCTTGACCTTGTCGAAGATGCCCAGGTATTGCAGACGCCAGAAATTGGGAGTGGACAGTCTCCGGTAGGTGCCGAAGACCGTGTAGCCTTTCTCCAGGAGGAACCCGGCCAGATAAGCGCCATCCTGACCGGTGACGCCGGTTATCAGGGCCTTCTTTTTAACCTCGCGGCGGCTGATTCTCTTGGGTTTAATCTCCTGCAGCGATGTAGTCATGTCTCACCTTCCGGTATTTATTTGGGCGGGCATTCGGTGTTGGCTATTCTCTTCGTCATCCTTCGCTGTATTCAGGTGCTTTTGACCGCCTCCGTAACGGCGCCGTAACGCGTTTGTTAGGGGTGAAAAAAGCCTGCGCAGGAAACCCCCGGTGGTGCCTATCTTAAAACCTTTGAAGGTGTCCCTGACGAGGAACAGCCTGTAGCCGGGGAAACGGTAGAGGAGTTTAAGGAATACGAAAATCAAAGAAGGCCGGGTGACGAGAGACCTCAGCCAGGTATTCATCATCTTCCGGTAGTAAAGGTCGAGGTCCTGTTTCGTCAAATGCTCCAGTTTTATGGGATATTCGTTGTGAAAATAGTCGTAGTCGGAGAAGGTCTTCACGTTGGATAGCTGATTTTTCATAATATACTCGTACAGGCCCGAGCCGGGTACGGGCGTCGTCCGGGAAATATTGATGTAGGCGGGGTGATTATCCCGGATAAACCGGCGGGTCATCTCGACGTCCTGCCTGGTTTCCGTCGGTGTGCCAATCATCAGGTAGGACTGCGGTATGATATTGTTTTTATAGCACAGGCCCAGGACGCGGCGGCTCTGCTCGAGCTTGATGCCTTTGTTCAGAAAGTCGAGTATTTTCTGTGAGCCGGATTCGATGCCGAAACGGATGATGCCGCACCCGGCTTTTTTCATGGCTTTAATCATGGCCTCGTTGATGGTATTGACCCGACTGTCGGCGGCCCAGGGAATGCGGTGCAGATTGCTGGCGATTATCCTGTCGCACAGCTCCAGAACCCATTTACCGGACATGGTGAAGGTATCCGCCTGGAAGGAGAACATGTAGTCCTTTTGGGGGTATTGCTCCCTTAACGCCAGCATCTCCGCGACCACGTTACCGGGTGACCTGGTCCTTACCCGCGGCCCGAAAATCATTCTTTGGGCGGGCTGGCAGAACAGGCAGTTGAAGGGACACCCCCGCGATACGTGAATCGGGACGCATCTGGTCAGCTCGATGTACCTCTTGAAGTCAATAGCCTCCCGGTCCGGAAAAGGCAGGTCGTCCAGATTGGCTATGTATTCCTTCGCTTCGTTTTTTACTACCCGTCCGTTGCTCCTGTACTGGATACCCGGTACGGCGCCCCAGTCTCCCTTTCCGGATAGAGCCATGACCAGTTTGGTCAGCGCTATTTCCCCCTCCCCGATGACGATGGCGTCGATATTTTTATTTTCCATCGTCTGGTCCGACTGTACGGTCGGGTGCGGCCCTCCGGCGACGGTAAAAGAGTCCGGCCATATTTTTTTTACCGTCTCGACCGCTTTGAAACCCAGGTGAGCGATGGGCGATGAGAAGGAGACGCCAACGATGTCCGGACTATATTTCCGGAGTTTATTTTCGAATATGTCCCAGTCGTCAAGAAACGTTGCGTCCACTACATTGCACCTGATGCCCTGCTCCTGCAAATATCCGGCGAGGTACAGTATACCCAGAGGCGGGTCCCAGTACCCTCCCCATTTCCCCGGTTGCAGCCTGGGATATATCAGTAATACTTCTTTCATAACATCATTCCCTGGGAAGACATTGCTTTTTTTTCTAAGGCTTTGTCTTGGCTATCGAGTCGGTTAGCCACCCAGGCGTAGGTCCGGCTTAAGCCTTCATAAAAGTCCACCCTCGGTTCCCAGTCCAGCTGGGCCTTGGTCTGGCTGATATCCGCCGTACGCGAGAAAGGCCCGACCGGCCGGTTGGGGTCGTAAACAATCCTCATATTTTTCCCCGATATCGCCACGATATTCTCGGCAATGGAGGCTATGGAAACCGGTTTACCCGAGCCCACGTTGACGATAAGGGAGTGATGGTTGGCATTATTCTCCAGCTCCAGTAGAGCGTTGACGCAGTCCGCTACATAGAGGAAGTCCCGGCTCTGCTTCCCGTCCCCCCAGACGATAAAGTCTTCTTCCGGGTAACGTATGGCCTTACGTATCAAATCGGGTATGGCGTGGGTGTGTTCGCCCAGGTGCAGGTTTTCGCCGTAGCAGTTGAAAATGCGGGCGATGCCGATAGACAGGGAGGGCATCCAGCCCAGTTGTATCTCTCCCAGGAGCTTCGACCAGCCGTAGCCGCCTTCGGGGTTGTAGTATTTTAGTGATTCCGGTGAGAGGACGACATTGGCCTGCTGCTGCATATCAATGGGATAAACGGCGCTGCTCGAAGCATAGACCAGTTTCCCGACCCGGCTTTCCAGGCATATACGGAAGATGTTGGCATCGATGGCAAGGTTGTTCTGCAGCGCCTGTAGCTCGCGGTTATTGCTGCCGTGCAGGTAATTGATGTTGCCCACCCGCGCCGCCAGGTGAAAAACAGTCCCGGCTCCGTGTACAATATCTTTTACTTCGTGATAGTCGCGGGCATCGACCCTCTGAATATCCAGCGGGATGCCCAGGTCGTCCAGGTTAGACTGGCTGCCCATTGAACAGTCGTCGATAATGACGACTTCTCTTCCCAGGTCGAGTAGTTTTTTTACGAGGTGACTCCCAATGAATCCGGCGCCACCGGTGACAATCGTTTTCATATTTTCTCCTGTACTTTTTTAACTTACCAGGCGTAGCCTCTGTCTTTGGGGATAATGCGGCGCATAGCGAAGACATCGGACGACATGATATCGGGCAGGTGCTTCGGAATTGCCGTCCAGTTATCCCAGGGCAGGCTGATAAGCCTGCCCGAAAGGCCGTCGGACTTACCCGAAGCCAGAAAGACGGCCAGTTCGGCTACCTTGGGAGGGGGTACGCCGCCTTCCTGTTTCTGCTTTAGAGCCTTGGCCATTTCGTCTTTGCCGGCCGCTTCGCCGGCGGCCAGGACAAGTTCCAGCATTTTGGTATTGACAGCACCCGGCGCGATGGCGTGGATGCCGATATTACATCCCTCTAATTCGCCGGCCAGGGTCTCGGTCAGCCGGACCACCCCCGCCTTGGAGGTGCCGTAAGCGCTGAACCTGGGGCGGGGAGAAACGGCACCGCCTCCGGAGAAGTTCAGTATTTTACCGCTGTGCTTTTCCAGCATAATAGGCAGGACAGCCTTGATGCAGAGGAATGTGCCGTAGAGATTAATTTTTATAGCTTCAAACCATTCTTTTTCATCGATATCGGTTATCGGCCCGATAGGCCCCTGGACACCGGCGCAGTTAACGAGGATATCGACGGTGCCGAACTTGTCCAGGGTAAAATCCATCAGGCCTTTAACGTCTTCTTCCCGGGAGACATCGGCCGGGTATATCTCCACCTTCGAGTGGGCATTAGCCAGCTCATGCTTCGTTTTTTCCAGTTCCGCTCCCGTGCGGGAAACCAGCACCAGGGAAGAGCCTTCTCTGGCAAAGGCCGCGGCGATGGCTTTACCGATGCCGCCGCTGCCGCCGGTGACAACCGATATTTTATCTTTTAAAATCATTTACTCACCTCTCTATGTAAGGTCTATTTTCCCCGACCGACTCCGAAATAAGTCATGCCGTCAGCTACGAGCTGCCGGTCATCCAGCATATTTTTAGTATCAATAATGACCGGATTTCTCATAGCCGACTTGATTAAATTGAAATCAAGATCCTTGAACTCGGGCCAGTCGGTAACGATAACCAGGGCATCGCTACCTTCAGCCGCCTCATAAGAGCTGTCGCAGACACGGAACTCTGTATACTGTTTGACCTCTTCCGGGTCCGCTTTGGGGTCGAAGGCTTTGACCGCAGCCCCCTGCGCGGTTAATTCGGCGATTATCTCCAGGGCGGCCGAGCGCCGCAGGGTACTGGTGCCGGCTTTGTAGGTCAGCCCCAGCACGCCCACATTCAGACCGGATATCGTACCGTAAATTTTCTTCAGTTTCCTGACCACCAGCCCGTTCTGCTCCTTGTTTACCTTCAGGACAGCTTTAATAAGGTGTCCCTGATGGTCGTATTTACGCCAGAGCTTTTTCAGGGTCTTGAGGTCCCTGGCCAAAGTACCACCGGCAAAGCCGAGTCCCGGACTCAGCGGCAGACCGCCGCCAATCCTTTTATCAAGGCTCAACGCCTCGGCCACCTTAAGAGCGTCGGCGCCCAACCAGTCGCATAAATTTCCCATCTCGTTTGCGAAGCTGATAGAGGTCGCCAGGAAGGCGTTGATAGCGTGCTTGGTCATCTCGGCGGACCTCAGGTTCATGGTGAGTCTGGGGGCTTTGATAACGTCGAAGAACTTCTCTACTTTATCCAGCGTGGTCGGGCTATCGGCGCCGATGACAATGCCGTCGGGATGCTTAAAGCGCTCGATGGCCTGCCCCAGCCTGAGGTTTTCCGGGATATAGGCGATATCGAAATCGGCGGCGGGATTGTTTTTAAGAACTATCGACCTTATACGCTCGCAGGTGCCGACGGGTACCTGGCTGCTCACCATGATGACCGATTTCTTTTCTAAATATTCGGCCATCCCGGCGGCTACCGCCAGTATTTCGGAAAGGTCAACATCATCGTTGTCGTCAACCGGCGTATCGAAGGTCAGGTAAATAAACCAGGCGCCTCTGATACCGGATTTAAGGTCGGTGGTGTAGCTCAATCTCCCGGCGTCCAGATTCGTTTTTATCAGTTCCGCCAGACCCGGCTCGAATAACGGCGGTTTACCGTCATTCAGGTCTTTCACCCGTTGCCGGTCCCTGTCCACGCCGATTACCCGACAGCCCAGGTCGGCCAGACAGGCCGATGCCACACATCCCAGGTGCCAGAGTCCAACCACGCAGACCCGGCTGCCAGTTCGCTTCACCAAATCCCTCCCCGTTAAAAATATGCGCCTATATAGTCTCGATAAGTCTTTGAGCGGCCACCCTGACGGCTTCGTCCGAGGTCCGCCCGGCCTGCCATCCCAGTTTTTTAATCTTATTCACATCCAGATGGACCACGGGCACATCCCCGGGCCAGCCCCTTTTGCCGCCGGTATACCGGAATTTCACATCTTTCAGTCCCATCACCCCGGCGACGATTTCGGCGACGCGGGTGACATTGGTAAAATTCTCCGAGCCGAGGTTATAAATATCGTACTGACCATTAGTGTGATTTAAAGCGTGGAACATGCCGCCGATACAGTCCTCGACCAGGAAAAAGGGCTTCTCCTGCTTGCCGTCGCCGAGGATTTCCAGCTCCCGCGGATTCCTCCTGAGCTTCTGAATAAAGTCGTAAATAACGCCGTGGCCCATCCTGGCGCCGACGACGTTGCCGAAGCGGAACATCAACGCCTGTATATCGAAAAGGTGGCTGTAGGCGCTGATAAGCGCTTCGCAGGCCAGCTTCCCGGAGCCGTAGAGTGAGATGGGCAGGAGGGGTCCGTAAGTCTCACTGAGAGATACCGGCGGGGCGTCGCCGTACACGCAGGAGGTCGATGAGAAGATAATCCTGTTAATGCCGCTGGCCCGCATGGCTTCCAGCACATTGCGGGTGGCGGTGGTACAGTTCTTTAAATCGAGGTCGGTGACCTTATTGCCGCCGGGGATATCGGTATTGGCCCCCAGGTGCCAGATAATATCATGGCCCTTCATGGCTTCAGTAAGGGCTGTATAGTCCAGCAAATCGGCCTCGATGAATTTGAGATTGCCGTTGCCCAGGTGGGACGCGATGTTCTCCTTCTTCCCCGAGACGAGGTTATCATATACGGTAATCCTGCTATTATTTTCGCCCAGCAGTTTTTCTACCAGGTGGCTGCCGATGAAGCCGGCCCCGCCGGTGATAAAATATCCGGTACTTTTTGCCGATTTTTCCATATCTACTATTTAACTCCCTCCTGCTCGATTAAAATTTTACGGTGGGCACCGGCCGGTGAGAAAGCGTGAATGCAATAGCCCGTAGCTACGAAGAACAAAGCCAGGAAAGTCACCGAAAGCCGGCGCCAGGCTGTAAGGGGATTCTTGAAAAAGACAATCGTTATACTCGGTATAAGCCTGATGAAAATACGGCTCAATAGCTCATGTTCCGGGCTCAGCAGGTCGCTGCCTGCCCTGGCAAGGAATTTCTTGGTCTTGTGCTTGGAATAACCCGTCCAGTAAGCCCACTTGGTAATATAACCGAACTTTAGCCTTGACCCGTTGACTCTGTGCTTTATCCTTACAGCCGGATTACCGACGATTCGTTTGCCGGTGGCCCTCTTTATCCTCAACGATAATTCGACCTCCTCGCTGATGATGCCTTCCTTAAATTCTCTCCCTTTAAAACCCTGCTCCGCGTCCCGGGGGCCCAGGCCAAGGTCTATAAGCCCGGCTGATTTGAAGGCTTCCCGACGGAAAGATGCATTTTGCAGCCATATATTTCTCACTTCGGTAACCTTTTTCCACCGGCTCCAGCCCGTGCAGCTGATTATCCAGTAGAGTTCTTCCGGCAACCAGTCCGCCGGGGAACCTTCCCACATCGGATAGGACAGGCCTGTAACCGCGATGATGCTCTCATCGGCGTATGTCTTCACCATTTCATCGGCCCAGTCCGGGAAGAGTACGGCATCATCATCGACGAGGGCTATAATCTCTCCGCACGCCTGCTTGATACCCAGGTTTCTGGCGGCGGACGCCCCCTGCTCGCCGTCGTTGAAGATGACCTTGAAATGACGCAGGCCGTTCTCTTGAACATGAGCTCTGACACTCTTCTCCAGTTCCCGGGAACGCTCGGCGACGAAGATGGTTTCCGTATTGTCATAGGTCTGCGCCCCGATACTGTCCAACAGCTCGCAGACACCCTTCAGCCTGTTAAGGCTGTAGGAAGTAATGATGATGGAAAGAACCGGGCTATTTACCATAAAACCGCTCCCTTACAATAGCCTTCAGCGCCCCCCAGCCCTGCTTCCAGCTCGATAGCTTGCTATTGCCGTTTATCCTTCCCCTGTCGGTACAGGAGACTTCCACAATCCTGAGTCCGGCTCTCTGAGCCCGGATAGTTATCAGAGGTTCATAACCAAACTCATCGGGAAATTCCACTTTTTGCCAGGCTTTCTTCCAGACGGCATTAAACCCGGAGCACATATCGGTATACTTGGAGCCGAAGATGATATTGGTAACGCTGGTAAGAATCCAGTTGCCGATACGCCGGTGTCCGGACATTCTGGCCGGACTGCTATTGAGAAAACGCGAGCCCTTGGCGAAGTCATAGCCGTCAAGTAAAGGCTCGATGAACCTGGATAGTTCCTCGGCATCGGTATTGCCGTCGGCATCCAGAGTGACGATAATATCACCCCTGGCCAGTTCGATGCCGTACCTGAGGGCGTCCCCCTTGCCTTCGCCGGGCTGGCCTACGATACGGATGTCCGGACGGATTTTCCGGGCGACCTCAACGGTCTTGTCGGTGGAATGCCCGTCGATGACGAGGACTTCATTTACCCATGCCGGTATCCTGGGCAGAACATGCGGTAAATTCCGCTCCTCGTTTAACGTACAGATTAGCGCGGTAATCTTCGGGTACCGGTCAGACCTTGTGCTCATGACTTAATGTACTTTTACCTTTAATTTCACTTTCTCAACCATCATATCCAGTGCCCTGGCGGCATCGTTGGTAAACTGCCTCACCGTCTCGCGGGTAAATTTATGGTCGGCCATCTTGTCCAGGAACTGCGGAGGTATGGTGATGATATGCGCATTATTGATGGCTGACGATAGAATATCGGCTACCGAACGGATACTGCCGATGATTATCTTGCTTTTGTAATTCCAGTGCCCCAGCCACGCCGCGGCGTTTCTGATGACTTCCGGGGCGTTGCCGCCCTCATCCGCCAGCCGGCCGACGAAGATGCTGATGTAACTGGCACCGGCCTTGGCCGCCAGTATCACCTGACCCATTGACAGGGCCGCCGTAGCGTTTACTCTAATCCCGTCTTTCTCCAGCTGCCGGATAACGCCGTAGCACGGGATGCCGTCCTGGGTTTCCTGGGGTATCTTGACCACGATATTGGGCGCCCAAGAAGCGAAGATATGGGCCTGGTCCAGCATTTTACCAAGGTCGTTGGTCGTTACTTCGACACTCAAAGGCATGGGATTCACCAGCGCGGCTATTCTTTTCGCCCCGTCTTCGGCATCATAAACACCGTCACTGAACATGATAGAGGGATTGGTGGTGACACCGTCGATGACACCCATATCAAGCCATTTTCGTATCTTGGTGACGCTGGCCGAGTCAATATAAATTTCCATCTTCTCTCCTCCTTATCAGGGTCTCAACTAACTTCTCGGGTACTCCGCCGGTCAGGCGGCAACAGTTCGGGGATAGCCTCCTGAATAGGGTAGACGGCTCCGCATCTGATACAGGACAGCGAGCCGGTGATAATCTCCTCTTCATTCTCCTCGGTGACTTTCAGCTCCAGACTGCTATTACAGACCGGGCAGGCTAAAATATCGGTAAGTTCCTTTTTCATCACTAAACCTCGCGTAATTGCTCCTCGTTTTCAATTACTCCGGCAGATTCCAGGAGGTTGGCGCAGACCGCCTCCGGACCGGAGTTATCCTCACTGAAATAATGGCAGAGTTCACATTTCATCTTGCCGATGAGAATGGTCCTGGTGCCGGCGCTTTTTCCGGCTTGAATATCGGTAACGCCGTCACCAATCATCCAGGAACGGGAAAGGTCCAGCTGCATTTCCTCGGCGGCTTTGAGGAGCATACCCGAGGCGGGTTTCCGGCAGTCGCACACGGCCCTCATTTCCTCTATCACGGCTTCGGGGTGGTGAAAGCAATAATACTGCGCGTCCAGAAAAGCATCCTCACTGTCCAGCTCGCGTTCCATCTTCTTCTTTATTTTTTCAAAGACTTCTGCCGTCATATGCCCCTTGGCGATGCCGGGCTGGTTGGACACCAGGACAATCCTGTAGCCCATTTCCCGGAGTTTTTTCACAGCTTCGCCGGTATGAGGGAGTAACCCGAACTGCTCCGCGGTAAACGGGGAGTCTATAATACCCTGCTCCTGATGATAGACCAGAGCGTTGATAACACCATCCCGGTCGAGGAAGACAGCTTTCCCGTTCTGCTTCGAATTCACACTATTAATCCTGAATTTCTACTAGTTTTCCATTATCTTCTGCCTGAGGCAGGCGCAAATCAGGTGTTCCAGAGCCAGGTGAAACGATTCGACCTGAGGCGTGGAATCGACAGGGACAACGACGCAGGCATCGGCGACTTCTTTCATGGGGCCGCCATCGAAGCCGCTGAAACCCACCGTCCTGCCGCCATTATCCGAGACATACTTCATGGCTTTGAGGAGATTTTGCGACCACAGACCGGCTTTGTCCTTACCGGCGCCGCCGTGAACGCTGATGCAGATGAGGACGTCACCGGGCTCGTAGAGGTTCCGCAACTGTTCGGTATACAGATTATCAAAACCGTTATCGTTGGTCAGGGCGCTTATCAGCGAAGCATTGTCGTTAAGGCATATAGCCCGGAACCTTCTTTTATTATCGACAATGGTTGCCTTGGCGAGATCGCAGGTGAAGTGAGAGGCTGTCCCCGCCGAACCGCCGTTGCCACAAATAAAGACCCGGCGGTCTTTCCGCCAGGCCTGGAAAAGTAGCTCAACTACATCATCGATGTCTTTCCGGGAGATATTCTCGGCAACCGTTTTCATCTCGGTGAGGTAACCGGAGATAAAGCCCTGGTTTTTCATCTTGAACTCCTCATTACGTGTTAACCAGTATCTTGGCGCCTTCGAATTCGAACCGAAATCTCTCCCAGCGCAATCCCATTTTCTGCATGGCTTCGACCAGTCTGGGTTTCTGGCCATTCATATTATGGCAGTAGAACATAAAGAAACCGCTGCCGCCGGCACCGATGAGCTTGCCGCCGAGGGCGCCCTGCTTGCGCGCAACTTCATAGCATTCGTCCAGGAAAGGGCTGGTCATCCTGGCGGAACGTTTTTTCTTGGTCTCCCAGTGAACGTGAAGGAGCTCCCCGAACATGTCGACACGCCCGGTTTCCAGGTATTTCCTTGTTTCCAGGCC
>CAYNDI010000010.1:0-21724 GCA_964395955.1 uncultured Dehalococcoidaceae bacterium | reverse complement strand
TCTGGAGATATTTAAACTGGGGATTCCACACCAATATAGTGATGATTTTGAGCTGGAATACTTTACCGACAGGTTAAGAGCGCTAAAGGACAGGCTGCAGACATTTACGGGAAATGAAATAACCAACGAGAGAATAGCCGGAGCTATTGACCTTTACAACAAGATGAGGGAACTTTTGCGGAAGATAAGTACGATACGCCGCACGTCCCCCTCACTGGTTAGCGCTCTGGACTTCGTTAAATTGAACCATGCCTCTTTTTATGCCGACCCGGCTTTTATGGTAGAGGTGCTGGATTCTGTCTATCAGGAACTCAAGGATAAACAGCCGGTTACTGAAACCGACAAGCCAAGGATTTTGCTGGCGGGCCCGAACATCGGTTATGGCGATTACGCGGTCGCGGAACTGGTGGAGGCAGCCGGCGGCGAGATTGTCGTCGAAGAGATATGCGAGGGTATCAGGTATTACTGGCATGACATCGAAAATAGAGGCGACATATTCCAGTCTCTTACCAGGGGATATCTGGCGGATAGAGTACCCTGTGCCTTTATGAGGAACTCAACTAAAAAGAGGCTGGATTTTATACTGAAATTAATCAAAGACTTCAATGTGTCCGGCGTGATATGGTATGAGCTGCTGTGCTGCGAGACTTATGATTCCGAATCATACTATTGCGCTGAAAAGCTGGGTGAACGCAACATCCCGATGCTTATTTTAGAATCGGATTACGGTACTACTGCCACCGGTCAACTGAAAACCCGTATAGAAGCCTTTATTGAGATACTAAAAGGGGAAATTGAATAATGATTGAACTACTTAAATTATGTGGTTTTACAGCACATGATATTAACGTGGAGCTACCCAGGGTAGAGAAGGCGTTCAACAAGCTGGGAATAATCGAAGAGGATATTGAGCGGGGCAAACAAAGACTTACCAGGTATTATGATACAGAGCTGGAGGGCGTGCGCAAGGCTTTTCGGTTGTGCGTACTGGAGCTGGTAAACTCGGTGCTGGCAAGAGAAGAGGGTAAGGAAAAGATTATTTTCGGTTTTATGATACCGGGGTTTGAAACGATAGGCACTGCATTGGTATCTAAATCCAAAGAAGTGTTTGCAGCCCATCATAGCTGGGCGTTTCTGCTGGTAGTCGGCTGCATCTTCGGTAAGCTGGTTCCCATACTGGAGGCAGCCGAGAAGAAATGGCTTAAAGCAGGAGCGGTTGCCCATTGTGCTAACCTCAAGACACTGTTGGGGCTCGTTACCCTGGACATGATTCCCATACCTGACCTGATGCTGACCTCGGGTTTTCTATGCGAGACGGCCCCGAAGACGGTTGACCTGCTGCACGAATATTATGGTATACCTGTATATTCCTGGGATACCTGTTATGATAGAGGTCCTGCGGATGACTCCGTTGCGATGGGTGATAGGGCGATTGATCTGGCAGTAAAAAGCCTGAGAAGACTCGTCGGGAAAGTTGAAGATATTGTGGGTTTTCAGATAACGGATGACATGTTATGGGAGACCATGGAGGCCAGGAGCCGGTTTGACAATGCTATAGGTAAGGTACAGAACTTAATCCATAGCAGCGACCCGTTGCCGCTAAGCCCTACCCATGATAACCTCTGGATGTGCCTGAGCTCGTTAACGTTCAGCATCGATACTATACCTGATGCAATTGATGCGGCAGAGACATTGTATCAAGAACTGCAGGAAAGGGTTAGTAAGGGGCTGGGAGCCATGCCGAAGGGATCTCCCAGAGTACTGGGCGAAGTTTTTGCGCACCACGCCGACCCAAGACTGGAACACCTGGCGTGTGAGATGGGCATAGCCATCGTGGTGGCGACTTCCGCATCAATGATAGGTTACCGAGGGAAGAGGGAAGACCCTTATAAAGTGTTGTCACAGGGTTGGGGGGGAGAAGGGCTTTCCGCCGGCTTTGGAAGAAAGATCCCCATGCAAATGGAAGTGTGTAGAAGAATGAATATCGACGGGGTACTGGACCGGTATCATGTGGGGTGCCGGGTTGTCGCCGGTGACGCCCTGGTAATTGAGAGTGCTATAAAAAAGGAACTGGGTATACCCGTCCTGGTACTGGAATGGGAAAACTTCGACCCTCGTGTTTATAACCACGAAGAATATAAGAGGCGATTGGAAGTATTCAAGGCGATGATGGTTAAAAGATAGACGAGTCGGGAGGTGGTTCAAATATATTTTGCCGGGATTGACCTTGGTTCCACCATGACCAAGGTAGTAATTATTGACCAGGATGAGGAAATTTGTGCCAGTGTGATAAAACACACGGGCGCGGAACATAGACGCCTGGCCAATCAGGTGATGGAAGAGGCACTGAAACAAGCCGGCTTATCATTCGATGAAATTTCCTGCGTGATAGCTACCGGTTACGGTAGGATTACGGTTCCTTTTGCCGACCGTCAGATTACGGAATTGACCTGTCATGCCAGAGGGGTGTTTCATTTCTTCCCCAATGTTCGGCTGGCTATTGACATCGGGGGGCAGGATGCTAAGGGGCTTAAAATCAAAGACGGCAGGTTGCTCGATTTCACCATGAGCGACAAGTGCGCCGCGGGAACGGGCAGATTCCTTGAGGTTATCGCCGACTCTCTGGGTCTGAGGCTGGATGACCTGGGGAGCCTTTCCCTGAAATCCGCTAATAAGGTTTCCATTAGCAGCACCTGCACTGTTTTTGCCCGGCAAGAAGTGGTATCGCGGATATCTGAAGGAACGCCTTTGGAGGACATCCTGGCCGGGATTCACGATGCCATCGCCGACAGGGTAGCCAGAATGGTGGATAGATTGAAAATTGAGCCTGATGTGTTGTTTACCGGAGGGGTGGCCAAGAATATCGGCGTTGTTAAAGCGCTAGAGGAAAAGCTGGGCTGCAGGGTCCTGGTTCCCGAAGAGCCGTTGCTCAGTGGGGCAATTGGAGCTGCCCTGCTTGGCAAGGAAATCACATTGAAAGCCCTGGCCAAAGATGAGCCTATCCAGAGGGGGGAGCGTCATCTGAGCGAGGTTACTTTCTTCCAGTAAAGGATAATCCGTTATGGCCTGGTTTTTAGGGATTGATATTGGCTCAGGAACGAGTAAAGGCGTTATCACCAAGGATGGCGAGCTGGAAGTCTACTATATGCTTGCTTCCGGGGTTAATTACAGGATGACTTCCCAGAAATTAAGGGAAGAGCTTCTGGCACAAGCGGGCTTATGCGCCGAGGATATTGCCCGCACGGTAACTACCGGCCATGGTGCGGGTATCATTCCGTTCGATAGTAAACAGGTCCCCGATATTCAATGTTGCGCCAAGGGAATAAACCATATCTTTCCCTCGGTAAGGACGGTTATAGATGTGCAAGGTCAGTCCAGCCAGGTAATCCAGGTCGGTGAGAACGGGCAGGTGATTAACTTTGCCGTCAGCGAGGTCTGCGCCAGCGGCAGCGGGTGCTTTATCGATGTTATCGCCAACGTACTCCAGCTAGAACTGAAGGATATCGGCCCACTTTCTCTTAATTCGAAAAATCCCGTAACTTTCACCACAGGGTGTGCCGTTTTTGGGGAATCAGAGGCCATCTCCAGAGTATCCGAGGGCGTCCCTGTGGAAGATATCCTGGCCGGGGTACATAAGGCGCTGGCAGGTAAGATCTCTGCTCTCATCGACAGAGTCGGGCTGGAGGAGCCGTGTGCCGTCAGCGGTGGCGGCGGCCTTAATATTGGGCTTACTAAAAGATTGGAGAAGCTGGGAATTGAGTTACTGGTGCCCCCTCAACCTCAACTTGTTAATGCCTTGGGCGCAGCCATAATAGCTGAGGAGCAAGTTACTCGATAATACAGAAAGAAAATCCACGTCCTTTTTACGGAAGGTGAACAATCGTAAGTATAATATATTATTCCCGGGTTTATTTATTTGATGGTAGTAACAATCAAGTAAATTGTTATCTATACTAAACGATCTGACGTAGTGTTACCTGACATTCCTGACAAATGTGCAATCTGACCGTGTCCCACAATAACTCAGGAAGTGTAGTGCTCAGATGGCTCAACAGGATAGTTAGCTGCAAGAGAAAACGGCTATCTCTACATAGCTTTCCTCTGTTTTTCAATCAGCGCACAAAGATTTCGTGCCATAAGCGGGTAAACCCCGTAGATATCATCCAGCTTCTGTTGAGTCTCTAAAGACAACTTCTCCCAAGGCATATTATCCAGAATTAGACCAGTTTCTTCTTCAGAGAAAGACGGGCCTACCGTAGTTTTATGTATATAGGGCTTATTCACCGGACAAACGAATTGACAACGCATACAACCGATGAAAGCATACGGCCAGTCAGGCTGAAGCTGAACCCAGTAGGGGAAATCCGGATCCCTTTCGTTGAGAAAGCCCAGGCAGTTTTCAGCGTGAATCAGGAAGCGGTCGGCGGGAATACTTCCAGTGGGACAGTTCTCACGGCAGAGTGAACAATTTTCGCAGTCTTCCATCATTTTAGATTCTTGCCAGTTACCCTCTTCACAGGGACAATCAGAATAGAAAGCGACCAACTGGCAGAAGCTACCCATCCCCGGCACATAACTGATATTGTTTTTACCATATCTTGCTAATCCGCTTTGCACTGCAAGCGTTTTCAGTGCCAAATGAGCTCTTGCCACCTTGTATCCAGCGGCCTCCAGCACACTATTTAGAATTACTTCGGCACGAGAATCATCCGCTTGGGTAAAATAGGTTGGCGGGATGTCTGCTGGATAAGTCATTCCCTGCCACTCAAATCTGAGACGGGTAAAGGGTTGAGGCATTGCTACCACAATGATAGTCTTTGCCTCGGGTAGGTTTTTATTAGTCTTCAAATAGAAATGCCATCTTTCATGTAGTTGCTTATTCAACAATCCCTGCCTAACCAGTTTCCCAACTGCTCCCTGCGACTCCGGCAGGTGCTTTATGGAGACGGTTTTAGCCTTGTATCCGAACTGGTCCATCCCCTCTTGTATCTTGTGAGCAAGCTCGTTCATTACGATACACGTCTCTCACTGGCGGGTGCTGGCCATTAAGACCAGCAAGGCGTCTAGATATGCATTCAGTGACTGATCCAATGTAAGCACCATCAAGCTTAAACCAAAATCCATTGACTCGACTAGAAATTTGGCGACTTGGTGGGTGTGTTCTTGAAACAATATAGTGATACGGGTCATTATAGTAATGAGAAGTAAAGAAGTCAACTGAGACTGCCTTTATTATCTGTTCGGCGTCACTTCAGCACTGCATCATTGCACGTTTTTGCGTTTTGTTATTTGAGATAAAGGGGTTCCTTAGTATATTGAGCAAGTGATGGCTCCAGCTACAATAGAAGGGTGTAAGAGCAAACACTAATCTGTGTAGGAGGAGCCACCAAATGAAGAATAGCACCGCGAATAAGCGCAAGCAAGTCCCAGCCCCGGGTATCTTGTGGTTGGAGTTGACCCTCTACTCTCGCTTCTTCGAGCGTGAGCTTTGGCGGACCTTTTTAGGAATTAACATTAAGTCATCAAGTGATATATCAAGATATAGCTATTATGTCGATTATCCCCCTTGGGGGATGGCAAATTAAAGATTTCCTATATTTATGACTTCAGCGTAAGACAAAAGGAGCTTGGTCTTGATTAAGCAACGGCGAAGAGAATATAATCAGATACAACCGTACGGCACTGAGAACCCCAGCTTTCAGTATTTAGAGGTATATTGGCTTCTACAACGAGGTTGAAAGTGGTTTCACTATTATGGGTAGGTCATTGATTATAGACTGGAATCTTATCTATCGGACCAAGGTAGAGTTTAAAAAACTTTTTATTAACGCAGGTTTTCCTACATATAACCTCTTGCTATTAGTTCCAACTGATAAAGTAATACAGTAATGCTTTGCATATGATTGAGTATATGGAGGAAACACAGAATGGGGAATAAAATATTGTTAATCGATGATGATGTACTGATTTTAAAAACACTTAGAAAGCTGCTTGAGAGAGAAAAATATATTGTGGAGTCTGCCCAAACTGCTCAGGAAGGGATAGAAAAAGGAGGAAATCTCGATTTTGACCTTATACTTTGCGACATAAGAATACCGGGAACCGATGGAATTGAAATCATCAGACAGATTAAAGAACGCCGTAATAAGGAGAACAAACCTGAAATTCCTGTAATATTCATTACGGGTTATGCTAGCGAAGACGCTCCCATTGGAGCGATTAAATTGGGGGCGAAAGATTATATTCTCAAGCCATTTGACCTTGATAAATTATTGCAGAGTGTGAGAGACAACCTTAAAGGATAACTGGAGTCAGGAATGTTGAAGCAGATTTTCAACACGTATTATTATGCGTCTCTATTCTTCAAACTCTGGATAAAAGAGGTGGTGGGTCTGGAGAATATCCCGCCGAGGGGACCGGCTTTAATCGTATCCAATCATCTTAGCTACTACGATTTCATCGTTACCGGCGCGCTGCGTCTCGACAATCTGGCGTTTCTGGCGGTGGCTAAGATAAAGGACACGCCGGTAATAAAGACTTTTACGAGATGGCATACCGTGGTCTATGTTGACAGGGAGCAGCCGGGAATGACCTTCTTCCGCAATCTGATCAGACACCTGGAAAACCAGAAGCTAATCGTTATTTATCCGGAAGGAACCCGCTCCAGAACCGGCAGGATGTTATTGCCTAAAAACGGCTTTGTAGAACTGGCCATGAAAAACAACGTCCCCATAATACCTCTGGCGCTGAAAGGCACCTACGAAATATTGCCTCCGCACAAGCGTATTCCCAGATTCAGGAGATGCAGCGTATTTATCGGGAAAAAAATTTTCATTTCCCCGGAAAATCCCGATTTTAAAGACATCTTCTTTGAACAAAGAGGATTCAGGAAATTCCGTGATTTGAGTAGAGAGCAAATGGATAAAATCGCCGTGCGCATCATGGATAAAATACGGGTCATGGCCGACGAACAGTGGGACGAGAGTGCCATTGACGAAGTCCGGCGGATTTCGGCGACACCGTTAAAAATAACCTATACCTAGACCTTGGGCTGACAACAGACTCAATCGCTGAGCCGACGCCAATGAGTATATATTCAAGACTTCTTCATCCAGCTGTAGTAAATTTCTTTATGAACTCAAAGATTTCTTTACTTGAGGGAGGACAACCTTTTAGACCTGTGGTTTTCATAATCCCGGCGAATTTCAGACTACAATCGCCAACAGGAATGATGTTATCCAGGCGCTTATCTCGTAGGTTTTCGCCCGTACCGATAACAATATTATAATTGCGTGATTTGCTGAACACAATTTTACTGAATAATAACGGGTTTCTTTTCAGGTACTTCTGTACTTTTTCTAGATTGAAAATGCACTGCGAACAGGCCGTGGTCGGCCAGATATTGAATTTGAATTTCCTGAGATACTCTTTCGACCTCATGAAATTAGATAATCTTTCTCCCTGATAAGCTTCCTTGAGATCTTCCGGTACCACGCTCCCTGCGCCGAACTCTTGGGCGAACTTAAGATGCGGGATATCCTCCGGCTCATAACCTATCAAATAGGCAGCCAGGGAGTCCGCCTGTAACATATCATCCGAGCCTATCACAATGTTGGTATGTCTCTTCCTCCCGTGATGCGGACCGTTTTTGTCCATAGAATATATCCCGTCGATGATAGACAGGTCAGGACTGACGGCTTTTGCCAGTAAGGCTATTTTGTATTCCAGCCTGTCACGGTGCATCGCCTTCTTGTCTTTTGAGGGGAGTAATCCCATCTGATTCTTAATGCAGAGACTTGCTTTCGTTTCCATGTGTGTCTTTAACTTTGATAGATTAATGTAAAAATCGACTTTCTTGACTATTACCGGTATATGAAACCGGAAACCCTCGACGATTACAGTCTCCCTCTCCACAGTGCCAAGATTCAGGAATTCGACGATGGGTGGAAACTCGACTTTATTGATACCGTTGATATCAAGTATCCTGTTAAACGAATAATCCTGCCCCTCAATGCCGAGTAGAGATTGATGAGCTACGTACACTTTACCGGCATTCAGGCTAGCGAGATACTCCGTCAGATATTTCAGAAAAAGGGCGTCGGTATTCTCTCCCCTGATAAGGGGGATTCGCCCGCCCCAATTCGGTTTTATCAGGACCGTCTCTCCGCAATCCCGGCAGCAGCGAGAAAATATCTCAAACAGGAAGTCTTTGAGGGAGCCTCGAGTATATTTTTCTAGAATGAGCATCGGCTTTATTCTCCACGGTCGGTTATTTTATAGCTTCCTTCGTAGTAAAGAATATTATTGCCTGAAATCCATCACCCGCCAGTCCTTTGACCTGGCTATCGCCCGAAGCTTACTATCGGGGTTCACGCAAATCGGCTCATCAACTTCGAGCAATAACGGCAAGTCTAATATATGGTCGGCGTAACACACGGTTCGCACGTCTCTCAGATTATTATCCCTCACGTATTGTTGCAGCCCTGCTATTTTCTGGTTTTCGTAGATACCCTTCCCCATAATTTTTCCCGTATATATGCCTCCTCTCGCTTCCAGTTTCGTGCATAAATAATTCCCGATACCGAAATGTCCGCAGAGACTCTTGACGATAGGCTCAATTGATGATGATATTACCAACAATTCATCCCCCTGCCGGCGGTGCTTCTCAATGAGGGCGTAGGCTTCCTGGAAAATCCTTTTACTGAACCACATAAAATACTCTTCAATAACCGCATCAATTCTGGTGGCTTTAACGTCTTTAAATTTCTTACAGGCCCATTCACCCATTTTTTCCGTGTTCCGTAGAAAACCTAACTTGTAGCCGATAAACCATAATGTCAGAAATATATAGTCGATGCAACTTATCCATCTTTTTTCCTTGATTATTTTTAGAAACAGCCGTTGCGTTTGCCCTTTGATGAGCGTGCCGTCAAGGTCAAATATTACCAGTGATTTCACTCATCCACTCCTGATGCCGCATGATTATAGAAATAGAGAACAGCCGGATTGGCTCTCTTTATCGTATGTTATTTGTTTGTTTTAGGGAGCGTGATAGTAAAGGTGGAGCCCTGATGAAATTCGGACTCAAAGGCAATCTGCCCGTTATGCCGTTCTATTATTGCCTGACAGATAGAAAGTCCAAGACCGAGCCCTTTCCCCACGTCCTTTGTCGTGAAAAAGGGGTCGAATATCCGGGATGTCACCTCTTTCGGTATTCCGATACCTTCGTCTCTGATATCGATACTTACCCTGTCACCGGCATCCACGAGCGATACATATACGTTGCCGCTGTTCTTAACCTTCTTGACGGCATCTCTGGCGTTCAATACGATATTCGTTAATGCCTGCTCCAACTCATTCTGGTTCGCCGCGACGACGTAACTGGTCTGCTCTTTTATATTGGTGACTATCCGTATATTCTCCTGCTCCAGCTGGTAGTTGAGGAGGGCGACTACATTATTGATAACTTTTATCAGATCCACCCGGGATTCACCGGTCGGTTTAATCGGTTTCCTTGAATAGTCCATCAATTTGATAACAATATCGCGGCAGCGCTGTGTCGCCATTTCGATGAGTTGCAGCGACTCTTTGTCCGATGCGTCATGAATCGTTTCGGATTCCAGAAGCATCTGGGCATTAATTAGTATTGCAGCAAGGGGATTATTTATTTCATGAGCTACACCACCCGCTAAGGTGCCTACCGTGGCCAGCTTCTCAGCCTGAATGAGCTGGCTCTCCATCTGTACCAGTTCGTTAGTACGCTGCCTTACCTCCTCCTCCATATTTTCGTAGAGCCGGGCGTTATCTATGCCCAGTGCGGTTTGGCTGGTTAAGATAGAGAAAACACTCAGGTCGTCCGATGTATAGACTCTCCCGGAACGTTTGTCCCCGAGGATAAGAATATAGAGCAGCTTTTCCTCGAGGAAACCGGGGACAACCACCGCGGCGTTCGTGGTTCGCATGTCTTCCTCCAGCTTTTGGTAGACATGGCTCCGGCCCTCCTGGGCTTGCCGTTTTACCTCCTCATAGACCAGAGGCTGCTGGTGTTCCTGCAGCCAGGTGACCAAAGTGCTGTCATCACTTATTGAGGACAGCTGCGCCTTTTCCGTGTCGCAGACCGCTTTCAGCAGAAACTGCCCGGATTGTCCATCAAGGAGATATATAGCGGAGTTAGAAATCTGTACCGTTTTGGTTACGATCTCTACAATCATGTCCAGCAATTTCTGCAAATTGTGGATGCGGGTCATCTCCAGAGATGCCTGTTTCAAGGTCTCCTGATAATTCCTCTGTTCTTTCAGCAGTCTCGCCTCGGCTTTGCGGTTCAGGAACATATAGACGAAAGGTCCGATAATAGCCAGACCTCCCATTATACCCAGGGGCAATGCCCACCAGAGCTTTCCGAATACTTCGTTCAACTTATCAGAAAACACACCGGCAATTACGAACGGAAGCCCCAGGACGATGGCGTATACAGCTACGAAGATGCCGGTGCGGGTAACCGCAATGGTGGTCTCCATGAGGCGGTATCTCATAATGGCGTAGGTGATGAGAGACAGGAAAATGAATACCGGAAGATATCCGAACGGGTATACCTTTATTCCGTAGTTCGCCAGATAGTCAACCGAACCGATGTAGGCAATAATGAAAGATATAAGTAAGAACTTTATACGCGTTTTTTGTAGAGGCAGTGATTCCTGCTTATAAGAGGTGTAAAGGTTGGCGAAACTGATAACCATAAGTGAGGCGAAAAATACCAGAAACAAAGGATGAAGAGTGCCGGCTTGAAACCAGTATCCCCAGTAATACCGGTTCAACCCTCCAACGATATAACCCGTCTCAATGAGCGGTAAAAATACAAATGCGCTAATGATATAACTGAGTATTACATATTTTATTTGAGATTTTTTTCCCAAAAAACTGATGACGAAATGATACGTGGCAACGGGAATAAAAATAGCCCCCCAGTATACTATTTTGCTCCATGTGAACACCACTTCAAGATTACTGGAAAATAAAAGAATAGAGTTTCCTATTTGCCATAACGAAGCGCTGAGAGTCAAGATGAGGAATGATATGTTAACCGGCGATTTGTAATTTCTGGAAAAAACGAAGAATCCTACCAGCAGGCTTAATATTCCGGCGATCATATTGGGAATTGCAAAAAGATTCATCTCAAATTGTTCCTGTGTATATAGGGTGAGTTATTTGTATTTAGAACACAACCTGCTGATAGACACTTTATCTAGTTGAATTCTCGGTGTCAAGCTGACATTTGCTTTCGATGGCACAATCTTTAGCGAGTAACAAAAAAGTGTTTTGTTGGGTAATATTCAGAGAAACCATTAATTATAACTATATAAAGAGCTCTGTCTATCGTACAGTATGGCGGAACATCGTTTTTTATTAATTAAATTGACCTTTCCCCCATAAATAATGCCACAGCAACATTCTGAAGTATACATTTTGACCTCCACATGGTATTTGAACGTATCATAGCATTAAGAATCGTCAGCAGCTTCCTCATGTAAGCTACCAGAGCCACCTTCTTGACCTTGCCGGCATTCAAAAGTCGCTGGTAAAAGGCGGCCATAACAGGATTGCACCTGACTCCCACCAGTGCTGCCATGTACAAAACGGCTCTTAGTTTGGCTCGACCGCCCCATACCGTTCGTTTCCCTCGTAGGGTACACTGTCCCGATTGAGAGGCGCTATGCCAACCAGAGCAGCAATCTTACGACGGTTAAGGATCCCCAACTCAGGTAGTTCAATCAGGAGAGTAGTCGACACCACCTTACCAACCCCGGGTACGCTCTTAAGGAGATTATCCTTCTCCAACCAAGAAGGACTGCTCCGAATTTGACGGTCTAAATCATCATTGATAGCAGATACAGCTTCCTCCAACCACTTGATATGGATCTCAATGCTCGGGCGTATACTATCGTCGGCTTGAAGGAGCCGGTTGTGTTCGGCCGTAAGCATCTCAATGAGTTGACGGCGTCGTGCCAGAAGATTACTCATCTCACGGGCTTTCTGGTCCGGCAGCAATCTTACCTCTGGTTTTACCTGCAATCCAAAGAGAGCGAGTATCCCGGCATCAATCCTATCGGTCTTGGCCAGGACACCGGTAGCACGAGCAAAATCACGCACCTGGCGTGGATTGACGATGACTACCGGCAGACGACTGGCCTGAAGCGAGGTGGCCAAGGGTATCTCAAGATGACCGGTTGCCTCAAGAATAATCTTGTCAGGCTTCAGACCGACGATGTAGCGGACAGCACTGGTGATGCCTTTATGGTCGTTATCGAACTGTCGTGTCTCCTTAGAATGGCTGACTGCCACGTCCAGGGTACTTTTAGCAACATCCACACCGACGCAGACTGGTTCCTCTGTCATTGGCCTTTTCTCCTTCTTAGCCCTTCCTTGCATCATGCGGGTTTGATTAACCCTGACAACTGTTCGGGCTTTATTGGAGATTCGTGTATGGCGACCACGCTTACCCACGGTCTTGGTGGACCTAAGGTCAATCGATCTCCCACACCCAGCCTCCGACAGAGATTCTATCATATTATTTGAGATACAAGGTCAAACCCGGCTCAACAAAATGCAAAATTGTGATGTTACCTTATACTATTTCATTATCTTTTAAGAAATAGAAGGCAAAGAGGAATCAACTACCCTGTGAACTTGATGGGCGAATTCGCATCCCGATGAGGATGCCTACTGCAATGAGCAAGATGCCAACAATGGCCATTATGATATAAAGTGGCCACCCGTGCAGGAACCCTCCTACATAAAATGCACTGGCAGTCGTCCAGTTGCTCTGGTTCTGAGCACCATCCACGGCTCTGACTCTCCAATAATATGGATTCGGGGGATTACCCGTTGTCGAACTCAGTTCTTCCATCTTCGTAAGCTGGTACTCGGATGTATCCAATCCCTCTTTGTATATTATTATGTGATTAAAATCAGAGTCCTGGGCTACTTCAAGAGTATACGTTACTCCGCTTGGGTCAGATACGGCCGTCCAATTAAAAAGCACATTCCCCCTTTTTTGCGAGTCATTTTCCGGTCTTAATGACACTGGCGCTGGTGGAGGAGTGGAATCATCTGTATAGACCAAATTGGGAGTTGTCCAATCACTGGCATTACCGGCTCCATCTACAGCTCTTACCCGCCAGTAATAGGGATTCGTTTTCTTGGTCAGCTGGAGCGCTTCCGACTGCCCGACCTGATATTCCGTTTGTGTGAGTCCCTGCTTGAATAGCAACAGACTGGAGAAATTAGAGCCCCTGGCTACCTGGAGGTCGTAGGTAACACCACTGGAGTCGCTAACGGCAGACCAGCTGAAAACAGGTCTTATATCTACTTGCGAATCGTTCTGAGGACCAAAAACCATTGGTTGGCCGGGAGGAGTGGAATCCTGGGTATAGAAGGAATCCGGACTCGCCCAATCGCTGGCGTTACCGGCTCCATCCACAGCTCTTACGCGCCAGTAATAGGAGTTCGTTTTCTTGGTCAGCTGGAGCGCTTCCGACTGCCCGACCTGATATTCCGTTTGTGTGAGTCCCTGCTTGAATAGCAACAGACTGGAGAAATTAGAGCCCCTGGCTACCTGGAGGTCGTAGGTAACACCACTGGTGTCGCTGGCGGCAGACCAGCTGAACCTGGTTTGCACGTCGGTCTGGCTACCGGATTGCGGCGTCAATAGATTCGGCACTGGCGGTGGAGTTGATTCCATGGTGAAATTGGCGGAGGCGGTGACTCCCTGGGTGGTGAGATCGAGTGCGGTGACAACATGCTGCCCCGCTCTGGAGACGGGCACGCTAAAAGTCAATGAAAAAGAGCCGACACTGCTGGTGGTAACGGTTATTATTGCCTGATTATCATAAGTCAGGGTAACTTTACCATCCGGGGTAAAGCCGGTGCCGCTTACCAGCAAGTCTGCCCCCACATGCCCTGTGGAGGGGCTCAGTTGGATGCTGGATATTACGCTGAATGAGGCAGTAGCGGAATATACTCCGTCACTGGCCCCAACAGTGTAACTCCCTGCGATACTGGCCGGCATAGTAAAGCTGGCTGAGAAGCTGCCATCAGAGTCTGTCGTGACATTTGGCGGCTGGGTAGAAACCGTGGCGCCTCTGAAGGTTATTTGTACAACGGTATTGGAGCGGAAACCTTTACCGTTAACAGATACGATGGTTCCGGGGGCACCGCTACCCGGACTTATAATAATATTGGGTTTCACCAGGAAGCTGGCTGAGTCTGTAGCAAGCCCGCTATCCCGGGCACTTATTGAGTGACTTCCCCGGGAACCCGCCGGAACAACCAGGGTTGCCGAGAACGAACCACTACTACTGGTGGTTATTTGGTTACTGCTGACGATACTACTGCCCCAATAAATAGTGATCGCGGAACTGGCACCAAACCCGGTGCCTGCAAGGTTTATTTGACTGCCCACCGAGCCCTCCTGGGGGCTGATGGCAAGGTGGGGTCTGATGGTGAAGATAACGTTCGGTGAGGATGCTATACTATCGCTGCCGTAGACGTTATAATTACCTCTCGGTATCGTTGGCACCTGGAAATCGACAGGGTTTAACTCACCATATATATTGCTCTGGGTGGTCAAGATAGATCTGTTATTGAATACAATGCTTATCGTAGTGTTGGCACGGAAACCCACACCGGTGACGGTGACCGTATCGCCAACATAACCCGTATTGGTGGTTAACTCAATACTGGAACTAACCGTGAATGTCAGAGAGAAATTACCCCTGTTTGAAGCGACCCGTATCGTGTGCTGTCCCCAGGTGGCGGAAGGAATTGTAATAATGCGGGAAAAACTGGTCCCGGATATAATAGTCGTCGGAGCCAGCACCTCTTCGTATATGGTGCCGGGAGCAAAGATTATCTGATAGGTATCGCCATCATTAAACCCAGAACCGGAAACGGTGGTGGTTGTCCCGGGTGACCCGGAAGATGGAGATATGGTCACACTTTGTGCCATGACTGGTGCTGCACTCAGAAACTGCATAGTGATGGCCAGCATAAATATCAGAATCGCCGATAGTGCAGTAAAGCTCAGGCGATGGACTAATTTCAATTTAATTTTCATTGCCTTTGTCTCCTTTTTTACTGCTATTTAATAGAACGACAAGGGTGCCATTAAGTTACTACTCTTCCTAAATATAGCTGTAGCCAGATTGAAAAATCATAAAATCGAAATAGAATCTAGACCCGTAATCGAAGCTAATGCTTTAAAAATAGGCGGCATTTCTTAATCCTTTTATTGTTCTTATTATTTGTCTACTTTCTTACTTCCTATTCAGTTCACTTTATGATTTTGCCCTGGTGACCCCTGTCTGCACTCCCATCCTCAATATCGACAGCCTCAACAAGCTTACGAAACTCGTCCTGGTGCAACACTCCTTTATGTCCGAGATACCTGATAAGGGAAGCAAAATACAACCTGAGTTCGCTATTTTCCCTTTCAAGTTGGGCGACCCGGCTATTGAGCGTTGTATCTCGTGTCCCAGCGCTGGTCTCCAGTTGCTGCCGAAGGTCTTCGATCTCCCGTCTTTGGTCTTCGATATCCATTTGCTGGCCCCAGTTACCCAGTAATAGCATTCTTCCCCAGCCCATTTGATTCTCCTTTCATTAGTCATTAGCAATTTCTTCGAAGCTATATTCATATTTACTTATCTCCTTGCTTTAACAAGCTGGGCTATGCCCGTACCGAGCATTGCTAAACCCAAGAGAGTGGTCAGCATGGTTAAAAACATGGCGAAAACCATGGGCGGCCCGGGGTTAGTATTCACGAACCCTGACAGATTACTACCCGCTGGCATAGGCACAATGAATTCAAGTGGGTATCCCCATCTAGTGATAAAGATAGGAACAGCCGGTTTACTTGTCATGACCTTCTCCTTGGAGCAGCGGTAAAAGCTCTCTGATATAAGCGAACAAATCCGGCTCTCCCGGAAGCATATCGTCCTTAACTTCCATCTGTGTGGCGTTTTGACGCCCGGTCTTTTCATAGTAATACAAATACTCCGGGTAAGATATCGTCTGGGGCTTCTTCCGTTGTCGCGGGGTTAGAAGGCCGTAATGGTAGGTACGTGTGGCTTTCATTCATGGCTGACCGGCAGCCGGTGACGAGCAGAACAATCAGCATAACAGCCATAAAAATAAGTACCGGCTTTTTCACTTTTCACTCCCTCGGAGAAATATTCGGTTATTGTCTTGAAACAGCGTCAACCGCACCTGACAGGCGTTCCCAAGGTAGTTCCGGCCCGTTTCGCCCTGTCCCTTCGAGTGTATATACCGGCTGGGCGTAGGCAGGGTTTGTGCCGTCCGGACTCAGCATAGCGAAGTATTTAAGGGATACATCATTTACCGAAATATGCCGGTAAATATCGCTTATCAAGCAGTCCGGCGCATCCGCCCGGAATTCGGAAGGGTTACGAAGATGGTCCTGAAATACATCCAGGGCTGATTCGGGTGTCCTAACGTTAACGTAAGAATAAGGCTCGAATTCGGGTGCATTTACGTGCACCTCCAGAATCTTGCCGTTCTCGCCGATTAAAAAATAAGCTCCCATCCCGAACAGCTCGCAGCCGTCCAGACCTGTTACATAGCTGACCGAGGTTGCGTAAGTATAGTGAGATTCTCTTCGACCCTGCATCACGTACATGATGCTCGGTGATACTTCAATATCGATGACTCCTTCGAGATATAGCTCGTGAGAGTCGAGCCATTCGCGGGCTATATCGATGCACTCCTGGTCTTCAGGCAGATTTAATGGTATATTTTTTAATCTGTTATTCCATAGAGAAATGCTGCCGTCTTTGAAAATAGACAATACCGGGGTGCTATCATCCGAGGGAGGTCCGTTATAAAACCTGTAGTCGGGATACTTTAACTGCTTGTTTTCTTCCGGCTCCCCGATAAAGCCGAGACGCTGCGCCAGGCTGCGCGCATAGGCCTCGTCAACTTCCGGTCTGATAACCTTATAAGCAACCAGCCTTTCCGGTACAGCCGGCAGGGTGGAATTTACCGTTAATTCCGCAAATTCGGTTTCCAGTTGAGCCGGCAGGGAACCGAAGACCAGTCGCCAGTATGAACTCTTAAAGTGTAGCGTCTGTCGGTACCTGCCGCGTAAAAGCTCCATATTACCAAACACGGGCGGTATTGATTTCTCTTCAAGCGTCAATGATGACGGGTTCTCTGATGCAGCCGGCGATGTAGCATTATCGCAGGAAATAGAAGCTGCACTTCCTAAAACCAGCATGCTAAGGAGCACCGCTGTTGGACCTAGTCTATTCATTTATCTTCCCTGACCGGATTACCCTCGGGAATATCGATCCCGGGTGATGATTTTGCCGGTAAACAGACTCCACCTCCAATCACCACCAGCGCTAGAACCTGCAGAATATAAAGAATTCTTCTTTTAACCACCATACCTTAGCCCCAATCTTTAACGTACACAATCGAATAGTCCGCAAACCCGATTCTTATCCGCGGTTAACTCCGGTGGGCAAACCGTTCACGGCATCAACGTACACACTGAAACGGTTGTCTGTCGAGCCCTCTTCCCAGAACAGGACTATCCAGGTATCTCCCCTGAGATAGGCTTCCACCTGTGCCTTTCCAAACCGCGTAGCCTTAACCCCCCAATTTATTTCGACTGGAGTTTGTAATATGGTTTCCATGGCGCTTAGAATAGCCTGCTCCTGGCTCACGTAAGGTCCCGGCTCCGGTGACTGACGGGCGCTCGTACTCTTGAGGTCTCCTGTCTGAGCATCGATGGTAATTATTACGCTTTGCCAAATACCGGTGTAGGGATCTTCCTCAGGTTGTCCCGGCGGGGGCGGTGGTGGAGATTTTAATGGCCAGGGCATCAGTTCCTCGGCCTCCGCGTTGAGATTATCGAAGATGACTTCCCAGTACCACCCATGCCGTTCAGCCTTAATCCCGGCACGGGCTACGATTAAAGCGGGAAGCGTTTTGGAAGCTATCTCAATTGCCTGCTCCTTGCTTATCTGCGTATTCGTCGGAACCTTGGAAGTTGGAGCAGGCACGTTTTCTTTCACTATTAAACTTATCCCAGGTACTTTGTTATCAATCATTGCCCGGACCAAAGTTACAATTTCAGGGTCAGCGTGAGAATAGAAGCTAAGAGTAATATCTGTACCGCTGTACCCTGTCATCGAAATTTTGTCATATAACTGTCTTTTATCAAAGAGTTCCTCGATTATTTCCTCATAGGTAGCCCTCACAACTTCGAGCGCATATTCTTGGATATTGCGAAATCGGTCCGGCGAGCTTAGAGAAGGGTAAGGTCCCATCATCATGGCTGCTTTTCCTGCGTCCAGGTCAATAGCAATCTGCATCTGGTAGATAGTGCCTTCGCCAACTGCAATGGTAACCCCCGGATACCACAAGGCATGGGGTGATACGAAATCTGGTATTCCCTCCTTCACCACCCTGTCATACTCCAGAGACCACCAGTTTCCGGATTCCCCATTACTACTCCAGATAATGGCGTACCAATCCACTGAACCTATCCTGTAGTCAGTTCTTCCCTGAAGCCATTCCAAAGCTCTTTGACTGTTAAGGGCTATCTCGATAACCTCGGTTTTTTCATCCTCGGTCAAAGACCTAGGTTGCTCCCAGCCCTCGATTCCCTCCGGTGGTGGTGAGCCTTCCTCCCAGTCTGTCTTGGGTGGCGGTGGAGATGTTATCGGTGGTAGTGCGGGGATAATTTCGGACGAGACCTCGAAGATGGCCGAAGCCACAACTACCTCATCCAGGTATATTTTTAACCTGTAAGTCCCGGGTACGGCAGGTACCGGCCACGGATCATCGAAGGCTACAAGTAATTTCTGGCCCGGCTTGAACGGACCTAGGGCATCCGTTGACCCAACCTCTACTTCTTCTCCCATATCCTCGTTCAGGAAAACGTACCTTGAAAAGGTGACTTCCTCTTCAATCCGGTCACTTATTCTAAGGCCGAGGTACATCTTCTCACCGGGATTAAATACCCATTGTACATTGTCGGGATGCGGGTTTACCGGCACCAATGCCCAACCGCCCGGGGGTACAGGTGTACCAGGCTTGAATTTGAATACGGTTATGACCTCGACGACATCGGTTTCTCCAGGCTGACACCCGACCGTGGCTAATAGCAAGAGAGACATGAGTGTTATTGTAACAATAATATTCAGCTTTTTCATTTCCGATAATTATACACTCCTTTACCTTGGCTGAATATCCGACGACGATTCTATTCTACCGTTACCTCTATCCAGCCATTGCCGTAGAAGCCGTTCTCAAAATACTGGTAAAAGTGCAGGTAATAAATGCCTGGGGCAAGCTCCGGCGCCGCGCTGACGACAAGGTCGAAATTGTAGGTGGCGCTGGGATAAGCGGTGAACTCGGGCGGTTCCAAGTAAACGTCCAGCCCTTCCGGCCAGGGCAGCGGTATCTCTCCATATTCCCTTTCCGTATAAAATAAGCTGCCGGTAAAGCCGCCGGGGCCGTCCTTTCTCGTTTCCAGAGTGATAGGAAACCGCTGCGTCTCCCCGGCTTTCAAAACTATCTCATTTTCATATTGTAAATACGCATCGAAAAAGTGTGAGTAGCCGGGCACGTGGCCAAGAGCCCCGTTTTCGATGAAATTCAGGATATACATCTCATCGGTTTCATCACCGAGCGTCGCTACCGCCAATATCCGGTTATTACCTTCTTCCAGTTTCACCTGCGTTTTAAACCAGCCGTACTTATCTACCGGCACGTCTTTACCGTTGACGGTAACCTTTGCCTCCGGCTTGTTCACCGTACCGGTTACGGACATTGATTCTTTGGTATAATCGACACCCGGCTCCGTTTCAGCATTTAGAGAAACAACCAGCGGCGGCACGAAGGTGACCGCGATAGTCCGGACTGTCTTCGCCTTGTCATTGATAGCGATAATCTCGATGATATTCTCGCCTGTCTCGGTGAGTACGGCGCAGCCGCGGAAGCTGCCGTCGGGAGCTACTACGGACTCGATGCCGTTTACCAGTACCGCGGCGGCGGGGTCGTCAACCATGCCGGTCACCGACAATACGTTCATCCGGTACTCCACATTGTCCTGCGGCGAAGTTATCTTCAGCTCAGGTTCGTCTGCCAGGTTTATCAGGGGCGGATGGTAGCCGATGTCGATAGTATCGGTAGTGCGGTCGTTACCCCGATGGGCAGTGGCTTCAATATGGTTCTCACCTTTTTCAAGGGGTACGTAGGCATAGAAAGCGCCGCTCGCGGTAATCCGGGCAGGTACGAAATTGAAATTAACAGGGGAACTGGCGCCGCCTCCTGAAATTACATGGATCATGATGCGGGACTCAGGGTCCGAGACGGTGCCGGTTATCTTCAACATGTCCAGCTTTGATTCAAAATCATCATCCGGCGTACTTATCTCGATGGCCAGCGCCACCGGCGGCACGTAAATAGCCTCCCGGGTGTCGCTGTCGGTCTGGTCGCCCAGCCTGGCAACGGCCGTCAAAATATTCGTGCCCTCCTCCAGTTCCATCATGGCGAGAATGTAGCCGTCGTTACCCACCGCCGCCATCTGGCCGTTAATAGTGACCTCGGCACGCGGGTCGGAAACGCGTCCGCCTATCCTCGCCGGTGATTCCGTAAACCAGTCCATGCCCGGTTCCAGGTCCAAACTGATGCTGACGTGCAGCTCGAGTTTGTAGTTCACGGTAACGGTCTGGGCAATTTCTTCGCTGCCGGTAGTAGCCATGACGCGGAGGTCGTTTTTGCCCTCGTTGAGTACGATGTAGTCACTCTCGAAACTACCGTCCGCCTCTACTTTGGCGTATCCTTCGTTGTCGATACTCACCACGGCACTGGCCGGGGAAACGGTGCCACGCACCCTGGTGAATCCCCAGGAGGTCTCCCTGCCTTCCACCGGTGACGTAATATTTAAGGTGAGTGGTCCGGTTGTTACTTCCGTCGGTGAGGATGGAGTCACCGTATCATTTTCCGCCTGACAACCGGAAAACAACATCAATATCACCAGCAAAAGCGTAGTAATTACCAATAGCCTTTGCCTACACATCCTCTCCTTTCTCTACAACTACTTCAGTTGATGATTATTATCAGCAGTACCGCTAGAGCTATAGTACAGAGAAATAATGGTTCTTTATTCATATCTCTGAAAAGTATAACGCTATTTTATCCCTTTCGTTATTCTAAAAACACGATATTTATGTAACCGTGCTCATTCGGTGCCTACGGAGCAGGCTATCTTCTCCATTTCCGCCTCGTCGAGCGTTTCCGTTAACATACCGGTGAGGGCGTAGTTAGTGCCATCTTTTTCCCAACCGAGAGTGAGTTTATCATAAGGCTGCCCGTTCGCGGGGTCAGCCTGGGAAAAGGCTCTCTCCCCCGTTTGCCCGCATATCTCCGCCGGTTCCCCGCCGCCGACACTGAATGGATGGGGGGACTGTATTATTAAAATCATTATGTCTTTGTCTTCCTGCCAGGTGTAGACCCGATGTACCTTGGTATTATTGAATTTAGGCCTCATACTCTCCGGTAAGCCGGCTCCGGATATCGAAATCGAGAATATGCCCGGCTGGAAACCATCCGGCACGTAGGCGGGCACGGCCACCTCGAAACCGGTGATTTTAGACGCTACCTCCGCCGAGTCGACGTTAGCGATGCCCCTTTCCTCCAG
>CAYNDI010000009.1:4670-22196 GCA_964395955.1 uncultured Dehalococcoidaceae bacterium | reverse complement strand
CGAGTCACTCGGAGCCGATCTGCCCTGGATGACGGAACTACTCATTAGTACAGCCAGTTTTTTCATCAGCCGCGGCATTTACCTGCTGGGCGGATTAATCATCCTTGTATTATTGATAATAGCCCTGCTGCGCCTGCCTTCCGTGCAGTTAGCCAGAGACCGGTTCATGTTAAAAATACCGGTAATCGGAAAAATCATTATCGAACGCAGTATGATCTTTTTCTGCCAGACGACATCCATGCTGCTGGCAGCCGGTCTGCGTTTGCCGGCCATTATGGATATCGTCGTTCAAACCAACCGCAATCGCGTTATCCGCCAGGCGCTGAGTGAAGTCAGAGAAAGCCTGGTCCAGGGGGCGGGGCTGTCCCAGCCGATGACCGCGAACGAGCTTTTTCCGACCCTCCTGGTGGAAATGGTGGTCGTCGGGGAAAAGACCGGCGCCATGGATAGCACGCTGGCTACGCTGGCCGACTTCTATGAAAAAAAAGTCGACCGCAAGATTGATGTGCTTATTTCCATGATGGAGCCGATACTGACGGTAATTGTCGGGCTGGTGGTTATTTTCATCGCCCTTTCCATGATAACGCCGCTTTATTCGATATTAAGGTCGATGCATTAGCCGGCGGGGGCGGGTGCGAGAAATGAAAATTAAAGAAAGGCGGAAACCGGCCGGGGCAAGGCTACGGGTTCGCGAACAGCGGGGCCTGGGACTGGTGGAAACACTGGTGGCCGTGGCTATCCTGGGGACTTCCGTGGTCGCTTTTGCCGTGGCTCTCTCGGCGGGGTCAATCGCCGTGGGCGAACACGACGGAGAAGTCGTAGCGCAGGGCCTGGCAGGGAGCCAGCTGGAATATACCAAGAGTTATACCTATAACCCGGGCGCCACGACCTATCCCCTGACAGCCGTACCGGAAGGTTACGGCATGTCCGTAGTGGTGAGTGCCGTACCCAACACCGATACCGATATTCAGAAAGTAACCGTCACCGTTACCCGCGGGGGCGAGGCGGTACTGCAGGTAGAAGACTACAAGGTGAATCGATGAACGGACAGAAAGGCATGACCATGGTGGAACTGGTCGTAGCTATCGCTACCACCGGGATAATCGTGGCTTTTTTAGGTACGGCAATCTACCAGATAATCACCGTATCCGGATACGGTAACGATAGACTCACCGCCACGCACGAACTGCAGAATGCCGCTCACTGGTTCAATAACGATGGACAGGAGGCGAAAGCCGCCACCGGGGGTACGGGACTGCAGCTCACCATGACCGATAACTCCACGATCTACTTCAGGCTGGTCGGCACGGAGCTGAGACGGACGAGAAGAACATTAACAATTGAGCCGACCGTCATCGTACCGGGCCCCACGGCCACCATTACAGCCATCGGTGAGGAGTCGGAGAAGAAGAAAATCGGCCAGGCAATGGTTCTGGCGCGGAATATTTCCAGTGCTTCCTTCTCCGTCGATAACCGGCTTATTACCATGTCGCTTACAGCGACGCCATCAGGGCGTTACGGCGTGAGTGAAAACGGCACCTACCACGTTTTACTGAGGCCGTCGGAGGAAGGATAATGAACGGTGAAAAGGGGCAGGCCCTGCCTATGGCCATACTGGCCCTGACCATCGGCGCGCTGGTGGTGGCGCCTTTTCTCGGCCACGCCGGCAGCAGCCTCATCGGCTCACGCGTCTACGGCGAAGCTATCGGTCAGCAGAACGCCTGCGATGCCGGGGTGGAACATGCCATCTGGAACCTCACCAGCGGGGGCCTTGCCGAGCAGTTCACCGAACCCGGCGATGAAGTCAACTACCAGCTGGATGAAACGATTAACGGTCTGACAACGAGTATCACGGTCACCGCCAATGCCACCGGGGGCGGCAGCTTTGCCGGGGACATTACCGATACGGTAATCGATACCCTGGAATACGATAAATCCAACGGCTACGAGCCCAGTATAGTCCACGTATCGGGCAGTGTTTACGCCATCGCTTTCCGGGGTTCGGGGGGAGACGGCTTCCTGAAAACTATCTCTATCGACGCCGGCGGTGAAATCGCCAGTTCGGTTATCGACACCCTTGAATATAATACCTCCAACGGCCGCGAGCCATGCATTATTCACATTTCCGGGAATACCTACGCAATAGCTTACCGTGGTCCGGGGAACGATGGTTTCGTAAGTACGGTATCCATCGCGGATAACGGGAACATTAACAACTGGGTTATCGATTCCCTGGAGTTCGATAACCATAACGGCTATGAGCCGTGCTTTATTCAGGTGACAGGTAGTATTTTTGCCATTGTTTACCGGGGTTCGGGCAACGACGGCTTCCTCAAGACCGTATCCATCGCTGCTAACGGGAATATCGGCAATTCGCCGATAGATACCCTGGAGTTCGCCACCAGCGACGGCTATGAACCGCGTATTCTCTACGTATCGGGAGATGTGTACGCCATAGTCTATCGCGGCGCGAGCGCCGACGGCTTTTTAAAGACGGTATCTATCGCTGCCAACGGTAATATCGGCAACTCGGCCATCGATACCCTGGAATTTGACGCTTCAAACTGCTACAACCCGAAAATTATCAATGTATCGGATAACATCTTCGCCATCGCCTACCGTGGTTCCGGCAACGACGGCTTCATAAAGACCGTTGCCATCGCCGCCAACGGCGATATCGGCAGCTCCGTCATCGATACACGGGAGTTCGCCGATAATGACTGCTACGAGCTGCGTATTATCCATGTAGCCGAAAATATTTATGTTGTGGCTTACCGCGGCCAGAACAACGACGGTTTCCTGAAAACGCTGGCTATTGCCGCCGACGGCAGTATCGGCGGCTCGCTGATAGATACCCTGGAGTTTGATGCCTCAAACTGCTACGAACCGGACATTATCAACTTATCCGGAGGTATATTCGCCATAGCCTATCGCGGTTCGGGCAATGACGGCTTCGTAAAGACCGTGGAGATAGTCAGCGCGGGGGCTTCGGCCGCCTATACAATCACCGCCACCGCCGGAGACCGGACTATTCGTGCATTTATCAACACCGATAATCAAACCGTTTCTATCGTCTCGTGGCAAAATGAATAAATCAAGGAGGAAAAAATGACTTTCAATGACATTGCTTTAAGTAATATCTTCCTGGCCTGTATCGCCTTGGTAAACCTGGTAATACTGGCGTTGCTTTATCAATCTTCCCGGAAAAAGTAGTTTGAAAGAGAGGCTCCCCTGAAAACGAAAAGAACGCTAATCATCATCCTGGTACTTGTCCTGTTCGTGGTCTATTACCTCGTGGCTACGGACTACCTGAAACAACGCCGGGAAAATGGAGCGCTGGCATCTAGGATAGAGGGGATGACACAAACACTGGCGCAGGTACCGCTGTCCCCTGCCGACCTGGAGCAGAGATTGAATGCGGCGCAGAGCGATTTTGAGGCTACCCGGAACTTGTTCCCCGACCGGTTGAACACCACCATGGTAATAAATGGTATCCTCCGACTTGCCGAAGACACCGGAGTGAAGGCAATACCGCTGATAACCCAGCCCTGGCGGACGGAAAGCTTCAGCGGTCATGACTACTCCGTATTCCGTCTGGACATATCGGTCACCGGCGCCTTTACCAAACTGGTCGATTTCACTGATCAACTGGAAAACGGGGAACCGCATACCCTCCTGATAGAGTCCGTAGCCGTTGACCGTGCCGATGATGAGGAGGCAGAGGAAGGAACGATACCCGTTGAAGCCAGCCTGTCGGTAGCCGTCTTTGCCCGGCCCCCGATTGTGGACGAGGTGGAAGAGGACAAGCCGGAAGAGGTTAATCAGTAAGATGTATGTCACTCTAAATATCAGTAACCACAACATTAAAGTCCTTTCGGTTAAAGGAAAGCAGGTGAAGAAATGGGGAAACCTGTCTTTAGAGAATGAGCTGGTGCAGGACGGCCAGATTATCGAGCCGCAGACCGTCGGCGAGGCTATCGCCAGCCTGTTTAAATCAACCGGGGTACCTAAAGAAAAGGTTATCACCAGCATTTCTGGCTTGTCCTGTACCTACCGCTTCCTGAATCTGCCCAGGATGAAACCCGCTGTGCTCGATGAAGCTATACTGCGCGCTACCAGGAAAGAAATATCATTATCTCTGGATGAGCTTTATCTCTCCTGGCAGCTCCTGCCCGGCAAAGGAGAAGAACAGTCCTATTTTATCCTGGGTGTACCGAGAAATCCCATCGACGCTCTGGAAGAGACGTTGAAAATCGCCGGTATAGAGCCATATCTCGTGGACCTACAGTCGCTGGCGCTGGCCAGGGCTGCCAACCGGAGTGACGCCATCGTCGTTAATATCGAACCCGACTGCTTTGATATTGTCTTCGTTACCGGGGGCATCCCCACGGTGATACATACGATAAATCCCAGGAGCGAAGGCGCTACCCTCGAAGACAACATCGGGCGACTCGCCGATGAACTGACCAAAACAGCGGCTTTCTACCAGAACCGTAATCCACAAAGTCCGTTGAGTCCGACGACTCCCCTGCTGTTGACCGGCGACCTGGCGCTGGAACTACCGGCCAGCGGACTGCTCCAGGCCGAGATTGAATATCCGATTGAGCCCCTGACGCCCCCGCTGGAATACCCGCCGGAGCTTCCGGTTGCCTCATATACGGCGAACATGGGACTGTCTCTAAAAAAGATACCATTGAAAAGCGCTTCCTCGGGTGAAGACGGCCGTTTCCATGATATCAATATCAATATATTATCGGGTAAATACCGGAAAATCCGGGCCAAGCCGAAATCTGCAAAACTAATACTATTCGGTGTTTTTATTGCTGTGGCGGTTATCTCCCTCTTTCCTCTGTACCAGGCCCGGAGTCAGGTAATTGTAGAAAACACCCGACAACAAACCGAATTCAGTAATATCAGCCGCGAGCTTAACCTCGCCACCCTTGTTTTCGAAGAAAATGCTCAAATAGAAGAAGAAATCCAGGAAATAAACACCGGCAACGAAGCGCTGCAAGCGGCCCACCAGAGCCTTTTAAGTACCCGGGGTGATTTTACCAGTAACCTGCGTTTTGTTACCGGGGCTCTACCGCCTTTAACATATTTCACCTCGATAGAAATAAACAACCGGCAGGTAACGGTACGCGGAGAAACGGACAGCGTTTTTGCGGTAATAGACTACGCGATTGCTCTTGAGTCGGCGGAAATATTCAAGGAAGTACGCATTACCGAACTGGATGAGTCCACGTCGACCGTACCCGGGGATGATGCGACGGCGACGGAACCTGTCACCGTAAATCAGATAATATTCGCGATTGTAATGAATAAATAGCCGGGAGGAGAACCATCATAAAAGAAAAAGACTTGATAAAAATCACTACACCTGATAATTAATATGACATAAAATACATTAGGCACATATTATGTAATATTTTGGACACTTGACGTATTGGTTATAATTGATTACTATTAGTGTGATACATATTTTTCCATTAGCGAGACAAGAGTCAACAGATGGAAAAAGCGAATAGAAAATCGGGCATCGATGTTATCGGTGATATTACCTGGGGGGCACGCCTGTGTCTCTTTTACCGGACCGCCGAAGAACTGGTCAACGTTTTAGTACCCTACTTCAAGGCGGGGCTAAAAGCCGACGAATTCTGCCTGTGGATTACCTCGGAATCCCTTGATAAAGAGTCTGCGGAAAAAGAATTAAGAAAATCCATGTTTAACCTTGATAATTATATTACCAAGCGGCAACTGGAGATAATTCCCTGTACTGAATGGTTTCTCCATGATGGCGCACTTCACCTGTCCAGGGCTACTAATATCTGGTCTATGAAACTGAACCAGGCTGACGCTCATGGTTTTAGCGGGGTGAGGGCTTCGTTTGATATGAAATGGCTGGAGAAAAAAGACTGGCAACGTTTCATGGAATACGAGAGGGGAGATAACAATAACTCAAGCAACAAAATCACTATCTGTAACTACCCGCTTGAAGGATGCGGAGCACCTGAAATTATAGACGTCGTAGGCAGCCATCAATTCGCCTTGATTAACCGTGATGGAAAATGGGACGCTATCGAAAGACGACAGTGTAATATTATGGAGCTGGCCCTGGACAAGCGTGTTAAAGAATTGAGATGTCTCTACGATATCGCCAACGTTACCGGAACACCGGATACAACCCTCCGCGAGAAGTTTGCGGAGATAACGGATATTCTCCCCAGAGCCTTCGAGCATCCGGATAATACCTACGCGCAGATAATACTGAACGGGGAAAAATTTAAAACAAAAAATCACCGAAAAACCGAGCTAAAAATATCTACGGACATAGTCGTACTCGGAGCGACAGTCGGCACGGTCGAGGTCGGCTATACCAGGGCATTACCGATGTCGGACAACGGGCATTTTTCCAAAGAAGAAATGCTGCTGCTGGACGCCGTCTCCGAACGCCTGGGGGCTATCGCCGAACACGGACAGGCGGAAGAAAATATCATCATCGAACGTAACCTGGGTATGCTGCTCAGCGCGACCAACTCGCTGGATAAGGCATTTAAGTACTGCCTGGAAGCAGCGATTACCGTTTCCGACATGGACAGCGGTGGCATATATTCCGTGGATAGAAAAACCGGAGCGATTAACCTGGTCAATCACCAGGGTCTTTCACCGGAGTTCATCGAGCATTCATCGAATTATGAGGTGGATTCGCCCAATACCCATATCGTTAAGGAGGGAAAGCCTGTCTACACGAAATACCAGGATACAGGGTTGGCGCTGAATGATTCATTGCGTAATGAAGGGCTGCTTGCTCTGGGTGTGGTTCCTGTAAAACATGAAGGAGAAGTCATAGCCTGCATCAATGTAGCTTCACATACCCGGGAGACAATTCCACCACTGGGCCGGGACTTCCTCGAAACTATAGCCGCCCAGATAGGCAGTACTATCGCCCGTATCACCATGGAAGATGCCCTGCATAAGTCTGAAGAGAAATTTAATATCGCTTTCCACTCAAGTCCGGATTTAATTATTATCGTCAATCTGATAACCAATACCTACGTTGAAGTGAATGATGCCTTCACACGCATAAGCGGTTACAGCCGCGAGGAACTAATCGGCCGTACTGCCGCCGACATACATATGTGGGAATACCCCGAGGAAGAACAACGGATGATCCAGCTTCTGGGAGATAAGGGTAAATTTACAAATGAGGAATACACTTTCCGCACTAAATCGGGCGAGTTGCGGCAATGGCTCTGTTCTGCGGAGATGATTAATATTGGTGGCGAATCCTGTTTCATTGCCGTGGCTACGGATATTACCGAGCGCAGGAAAGCCGAGCAGGCTTTAACGGAGTCCGAGGAAAAGTTCTCCAAGGCTTTCCGCTCCAGTCCTGATAGAATAGCCATCACCACGCTTGAAGATGGTAAATTCGTTGATGTTAATGATGCCTACATCCGTTTTACCGGTTACACCCGTGAAGATGTGATTGGACGAAGTTCGATAAAATACGACTCCTGGGTAAAGCCCGAACAACGCGCCGAAATAGTCCGGAAATTGAAGAACGGAGACCGGATTTATAACGAGGAAGTCCAATTACGCATAAAATCGGGGGAGATACGTACGTCTCTTTTCTCAGCCGACCTGATACACATCAAGGGTGAGTCGTGTATGATATCCATAGCCACCGATATCACCGAACGTAAGAACATAGAAGATGCCCTGAAAAAGTCCGAGGAAAAATATTCAAAAGCCTTTCGTACTATCCCGGACATGATAACCATCGCAACTATCAAGGACGGTACGCTGATCGAAGTTAATGACAGCTTCAGCCGTCTTACCGGTTATACTCGTAAAGAAATGCTGGGCCGCAACGCCATGGAACTAAATATCTGGACAAAGGTAGAAGACCGCGAAAGGATGTTAAAGATACTTGAGGAAAAGGGCCGTGTCAGAAACGAGGAGTTTGTTTTTCGTACGAAGTCAGGTGAACTGCTTGATGTGAGACTCTCGGCTGAACGTATTGATCTTGAAGGTGAGCCATGTCTGTTAGCGGTATCGACCGATATTACAGAACAAAAGCAGTCTCAAGAGCTACTCCAAAGTATTTCCCACGGTTCACCTCTGGGTATTTATATCGTGCAGGAGGATAAACTCCAGTACATCAGTCCCCAGTTCCAGATGATTACCGGCTACAGTGATAAAGAACTGCTGGGCAGGGAGCTACTCGACATCGTGGCTGTCGAGGATGCGGATGTGGTCAAATCGAGTATGGTTTTTACATTGCAGGAAGCGAATCCCTATCCCTGTGAATTCCGGATTCTTAAAAAAAGCGGGCAAATTAAATGGGTGATGCAGACGGTTTCACCAATCCATTATGAGGGTAGAGATGCCATCCTCGGTAACATCATGGATATTACCGAGCGTAAATATCTTGAGAGAAAAGTAATTGAATATGAGGAACTGAGCCAGATGAAGAGCGACCTCCTGGCGACGGTTTCCCACGAACTCCGTACACCGCTGGCAACGATAAAAGGCTACGCTACCATGATACTCGATTATTTTAGCAAGCTGAATTCAAGTGAAACCAAAGAATATCTCAAATCTATCGACAGCTCGACCGACCGGCTTTCCAAACTCGTTGACAACCTCCTGGACACATCGCGTCTGGAGGCAGGACTGCTTGATCTGGAAAAAACTAATGCCAACATAACCAAACTCATTGAGGGCATAGTAGCCGAAGCGAGTATCCGGGACAACCAGCGCCATTCTTTTTCTATAAAGGGAAAAAAACTGACCAGGGTCAACATCGATACCAAGAGAATCCGCCAGGTACTGGAGAACCTCATCGATAATGCCATTAAATACTCACCGAAGGACACAGAGATAGAAATATCAACGCAAATATCCGATAAGGTACTGCTGGTCAGCGTCAGGGACCATGGCACAGGGATACCCGCCGAGGAACTTACCAATATCTTCGACAGAATGTACCGCATCGAGCAAAGAGTGTATTCAGGTGTCAGCGGCATGGGCCTGGGCCTGTATATCGGCCAGCGACTGGTAGAAGCTCATGGCGGTAGTATCTGGGCAGAAAGCACCCTGGGCGAGGGCACCACCATAAAATTTACTCTACCGATTAACGTACAGAGAAAGGGCATGAAACAACTGGCCGGGAGTTCCGGTCGTAAACAATCGTAGAAGACAATCCTTTAAAAGATCCTTTCTACGGAAAGAGAGGCGTAAAAATGTCTTCAAAGAAAAGCACGGTACTGGTAATTGATGATGATATTCGCATGCTGCGCATGATGAAGCGCATGCTCGAACTGGAGAGCTTTCAGGTCGCCATTGCGAACAACGGCGATATGGCATTGAAATCATTTGAGAAGGAGAGTCCGGACCTGGTCATTCTCGATATCATGATGCCCGACATGGACGGATATATTGTCTGCCAGCGTATCCGGGAATTTTCTCAGGTTCCTATAATCATGGTTACGGCCAAAGGTGATGATAAAGAGAAGGTGGAGGGACTTGATACAGGTGCCGACGACTACGTAACCAAACCGTTTTCCGCGAGTGAACTGGCGGCGCGAGTCCGGGCTCTGCTGCGCCGTACCGGAACCAAGTACCAGCCACAGGAGACGGTATTCCACTACAAAGACCTGACCGTTGACTTCGCGTCACGCCGGGTTATGGTCAGAGATTCCGAATTGAAACTTACCTCTACGGAGTATAAATTACTATCATATATCTCCCTGAACGCCGGACGCGTTATCACGCCGGACCAACTGCTCGATAAGGTCTGGGGTGAAGAATACATGGGAGCCCCCCATCTTTTACAGGTCAACATAGCCCGACTCCGGAAAAAACTGGGTGATGACGCCAAGCAACCAACCTATATCAATACCAGGCCCGGCATCGGATATTTCATGTCCAAGCCCTCATAAAGGAGCCAGGCACCTCCAAAATTACCTTCACCATTGAATCAACCGCAGGCACAATCGTGACCTTTTTGTTAGGTAGCACCGTACCTTTTTGACATATTTGTGATTTGTTTTAGTTATTGTGTTAGTAGCAGGTAAGGGAAACTACAATGATACTGGTCTGGAAAGATGTAACGTCCTTCTGCCGGCATTTGCATGAAATGAGAGTGTTCTGGCAGTTGCACCAGTCAAATTCTCAGTACCGACGGAATAACGTAAGGGATATGCCGGTAATACGCGACGTCCGGCCTCAAAGCCAGGCCGGGGTTACTAACCGCCTTTACAATAACAACGGTCAGTTAATCATAGTTCCCATATGGAAAATCACCCCTGCCAAGGGAACACAAAACTAATGGGTTAGTAATGCAAATTCGGAAGTGGAGAAACTAGAAAGGTATGAACGAACAACAACGTATTTTAGTAGTGGATAACGACCGGGACATGTCAAAATTCCTGGATTATATGCTGGAACAGGAAGGCTATGACACTATTGTCATGACCGATGCCGATTCCGCCCCGATTACGCTTGATAATATCGCGCCCGACCTGGTTATTCTGGAACTCCCCGATGAGGATAACTTTAAGATTCTCGACCTCTTGCGAGAGCAATCGGACGTACCCATAATAGTGCTCAGCACGGATATTAAAGTCGAATCTCTGCGGCAAACCCTCTCCCACGGGGCCGATGATTTCGTACGCATGCCCTTCGGCGTCAAGTCGTTCATGGCCCGCGTCCAGGCCAAGCTGCGACGCAGTCGGAATAGTATACCCGTAGAAATTTAGCATTTAGATTGGAGCCGGTGCCGATTAATTTGAATCCTTACTAAATACCTGTCACCAACCCCACCCCCTTCTTGCCTCCACCCCTTATCCCCTCTCCAAACTGAGAAAACCGGCTTCACAGTATGATAAACTGGACGGAGAGGGGATAAGGGACGAGGTTAGTCCCCTGGCCAGAGACAATCAGGCCCTTTTCCGGCTCTCCCGGCCTCCTGTGCCAACACCCCTGAAAGCGCGGCCATGGAGAATTGTGTCTCCAGCCTCGGGCTATGCCGGGACCGTTTACACGTATATCCGGCGTGACCGCCTTTTGCCCAATTTTTATTATTTTCTTTACCCGTGAGTTCCGGTAGCCACCGGGATTGGCATTATGATAAGATAATTCAATCCAAACGAACATCAAGACCGCCAGAGGGAGGTAGCCGATGAAATTAGCCGTAATAGTACTGGGAATACTGGTATTGATAGGGTGCGTCACCGGGCTGATAATCATGTCTCAATCCCTCGGGACGACACAGGAACAGCTGGACCAGACAAAGGCATCCCTGACCCAGGCGCAGTTAGAACGGCAAAACATCGCCGGCAGCCTGGAAGAAACCAGGAAAGAATTACAGGACACTTCAGCCAGCCTTGAAGAGACCCGACAGGGACTGGAAGAACAGCAACGGGAGACGGATAAATACCTACAACTGTACGAAAGTACCAAAGATGAGTTAGAGAATACAGAAAACGATTTATCCTTCCTGGAAAACGAACTGGCCATGCAAGAACAGGAAAGCCGGGAACTCCAGAAACTCATTAACGAGTTGCAGGATAAGCTGATACTATACGAGGACACGCTGGGAACGCATGTTTATGCCGGGACACTGCCTCCCTACCATTCCGGAAACCTGCCTCAGATAATATTAAAAAATATTGCGTCGGCAAGAAATCCCACCTGGGAAGAACTGCTTGATTTCCTGGAGGAAGATAAAACGGACAAGAAGCTTTACGTCGACGGGGAATACGAATGCGGCAACTTCGCCCAGGAACTCCATAACAATGCCGAGTCCCATGGCATACGGGCCGCTTTCGTTGCCGTCCATTTCCATGATGACCAGTCCCACGCTATAAACGCCTTTAAGACCACCGACCGGGGACTGGTGTATATCGATGTCACCGGCAATAAATACCCGAGGTCAGTTGCCAACCTTGATAAACTTGCTGCTCTGGAAAAAGATGAATTATATACCGTTACCTATCTGTTCCCCGAGTATCTGGTCCCGTCACAGCAGAATTTCAAAGTGAAAAGCATAGAGATTTACTGGTAAAGATAACACCGGGAGTTGCAAAATGACAGATAAAAAACATGGATTTTGGGCATTGACAGCCAATAGGCGTTAGTGTAATATAGGTTCATCAAGTGACCCGAAGATTTCAATCCACATGGTATTTTTAGGAGGTGGGAAGTTATGCCATATTATGTAATGTTATCCAAGCTGACGGATGCCGGAAGAAAGACCATAATGAGAAATCCCGGCAGAATCTGGGAAGTCAACCAGGAAGTCGAGGACATGGGCGCGAAAATAATCTCCCAGTACGCCCTGCTGGGAGAATACGATTTTATTAATATCCTCGAAGCGCCGAACAATACCGTTATAGCCAGGGTTGCCTCCGCTCTGGGCTCCCGGGGAACCATACAGCCCCTGACGCTGGCGGCTATTACCATCGAGGACCTGGTAAAAGAGATACAGACGGCGAAAGCACTGAACGACTAGACACGGCATTACCCGTCATGCCGCTGCCTGGCTGATCATCCGCCGGAGATTGGCCGAACGACAAAATAAAAAAAGGTGAAAACCGGGCTCCGGTGCTTTCCTGGAGCCCGGTATTGTTTCTCAGGATAGTTATATGAAATGCCAGCAATGCCAGCGTGATATCTCCGAAGACGAAAGCTACCAGCACCTGGGTCGGATATTATGTGACGATTGTTACATGGATGCCAGGAACCCCTCCAAGGCCTGCGACCCGTGGGCAGTTTACTCCGCCACCCGCACCCGGGAGAGCGCGGGGTCGACGGGCATAGAGGGGCTGACTCCTTTGCAGCAGGAGATGTACACTTTCATCAAAGATAAAGGCAAAGCAACTCCCGAAGAAATCAGGACCAGGTTCAAGCTGGCACCACGCGATATGGAAAACAGCTTCGCCACACTGCGGCACTGCGAACTGGTCAGGGGACAGAAAGAGGGAGACAAAATTTACATTGTCCCCTTTAGCTGACTTATCCGTATAATAAATTATGAGACTCGGTCCGCTGGAAATCGTCCTCATTATAGCGGTAATCATCGCCATCGCGGTGATAGCGCGGATTGTCCGCAGAAAAGACAAAGCCACCGGTCAAGAGGAGTCGGCCACCACAGACGTCACTGAAAAACACCCCGGGAGTGCCTCCAGGCGGGTATGGGATTTCTTAAACAGAACGGGCATCGTCCTCGTCGTGGGCGGCGTGGCGGCTTTCATCGCCGCTGTAAGCCTATTTCGTATGGTCCTGCAGAGCTATCTCTGGGCGTTCATCCTCATGGCCGTCGGCCTGATACTGGTACTCTACTCCAGGAAAAAAAGGTGAGTTAAGAATGCCGGGACTTAAACCTCTCAAATGGTACCGGGAAATGGCCGGGAGGAAAGGGAGGCTTGAAGCCGGGGCTTTCCTGGTGGAGGGGAATAGAGCGATACGGCAGATAAAAACAAGCCGCCCGGACGATATACTAGAAGTCCTGGCCATCGAAGAACACCCCGATTACCTTGACTATCCTACGCGACTGATTACCGAAAGCCAGTTCCGCTATATCAGCCGCAACCGGACGCCCCAGGGAATCCTGGCCGTCGTCCGCCAGCCGGAGTATATTTACAGCGACCATCTACCCGAGGACGCGGGAAACAGAATCCTGCTGCTGGAAGATATCCAGGACCCCGGCAATACCGGCACCCTCATCCGCACGGCGGCCGCTTTCGGTTTTACCGGGGTTATCCTGACGGATAAAGGGGCCGACCCGCTTTCACCGAAATGCGTACAATCGACGGCCGGTACGATATTATCCCTGTGGATTCGCCGGACGAATAATTATCTTCAACTGGTACGGACACTAAAAGAAAAAGACTGTACCATAGCCGCCGCGGAACTCACCGGCACTGCCGGGCCGGAAGTCCTGAAAGGCCGGGGGAAACTCCTGCTGGCCCTGGGCAACGAAGCCGCCGGCCTGTCTAAAGCCCTGACGGACATGGCCGATTACCGCGTACAAATCCCGCTGGCCAGGGAGAAGGCGGAATCGCTGAACGTGGCGGTCTGCGGCGCTATTTTGATGTATCTCAGTTCGACCTAAAAACAAATCCAGGGCTTTCTTGACCGGTATGACCGCTTCTGCTAAGCTTGTCTCGAAAGTCGAAATCACAGGCAACTCAGGGAAATATGCCAAGGAGGTTCACGAAAATGGCGACCAAAGAATTCGCGCACCTGATAAAACCGCTGATTATCAAGGACCCGCCCCGGGGGCTGTATGCCGAACCCCGTATCTGGATGGAAAGCAAGGACATGGAAGGGTTCAACACCCATTTTTCTTACGGATTCGTGAAAAAACCGGGCACCTTTCATCCCCTCGAAGGTATGCTGGTTCATCCATATGATGAAATACTGGTTTTCGAAGGGACGAAAAGCACCGATATCTTTTATCTGGGCGCGGAAGTATCGGTACTGCTTGGCGAGGAGCAGGAAGAGCATACCTTTACCGAACCGTCGTGTGTACTTATACCCAAGGGTACGCCGCACGGTCCGGTGACGGTAAAGAAACTCGATAAAGCAATAGTACACTATACCATCGGCCTGGACGCCGCTTATAAAGCCACCCCGGCCCAAGCTAAAGCTAAAACAAAGGGCACCAAATACGACCGGCTTATCAAGAAAATGACTACCAATTTCAAGTCCATGGGGGCGCAGGGTTCCGGATGGGCGGGTGACCAGCAGTACGGGTCAATCAAGGCTGCGGAAATGGGCGTCGGCCCGGGCAACGGCGACGAGGTCGTCTGGCTTTACGGCGAAGACCTCGAGGGATTCAACGTTAATTTCACCTGGGGACTCTACAGTCGTTGCGGGAAATGGCACCGCGGCGGCGAAGCCCACTACCATCCCGAGGCGGAAATCCTGTGCTTCGTCGGCCTCGACCCCGATAATCTGGACTTCCTCGGGGCCGAACTGGAACTGGGCATGGGTAAGGACTACGAGAGGCATATCTTTAACACGCCCACCGTGGCTATCTGTCCGGCGGCGTTTCCCCACCTCCCTCTCATTACCAGATGGTGCGATAAGCCCTATGGCTTTATCGTGGTCTGCCTCAGCGGCGAGCATGCCTCTCCGTGGGTAGAAGCCTAATAATACCGGGAGTTAATCCATAAAATACCGTAAATTCGGCGGGCTGGACTGGGAAGCATCGGTACTCGGTTTCGGCGTAATGCGGCTGCCCCGGCTGGAAGAAGACCGCACCCGCGTTGATGAAGTCGAAGCTACCCGAATGCTCCGCTATGCCATCGACCATGGCGTTAATTACCTGGACCTGGGCTATATCTTCGATGCCGGTCAGCGTGAACAGGTAAGTCGTTTTATCGGACGGGTGCTTCAAGACGGCTGCCGGGAGAAGATAAAGATAGCCGCCGGCCTGCCGGCTTTCCTGATAAAATCGGCTGATGATGTCGAAAGTTACCTGGACGAACAACTCGGGTGGCTGCAGACTGATAAGCTGGACTTCTTCCTCCTGGCGGGACTGAACCGGGAGATATGGCCTGCCTTACCGGCACAGGAGATATTTAAACAGGCTGAAGCCTCCATAGCCAACGGGCGCTTAGGCTGGCTGGGTTTTGCCTTCCACGATGATTTCCAGACCCTGAGGAATATCCTGGAAGCCTATGATAACTGGTCGCTGGGCCGGTTCCAGTACAGTTTCATGGATGTAGACCATCATCCGGGCAGCGGGGGTATTAAATATGCCGCCGACAAAGGGCTGGCGGTGGTTATTACGGAACCCCTTAAAGGGGGGAGGCTTACTGAAAAAATGCCGGAGCCAGTGGCTAAAATTTGGGCAGAGTCCTCTCCGCAACGTTCCCCGGCGGAGTGGGGACTGCGCTGGGTCTGGAACTGCCCGGAGGTCGCCGTCGCGGTTAGTGATATGAGTACCCTGGCGCAGGTAAAGGAAAATATCGCTCTGGCGGATGAGGTCACTGCGGACAGCCTGACCGTGCCGGAGGAACTGCTTATAAACCGTGTCAGGGACGCCTACCGCTATTTGAAACCCATCCCCTGCACCGCCTGCCGCGGCTGTATGCCCTGCCCTGTAGATATCGATGTTCCTCGCATCTTCGAGATTTACATCGACGCCGTGATGTATGATGATACCGAAACGGCGCGTTCAATCTACCGAGACGAACGACACGATATCGATAGCTGCAACGCCTGCGGCGCCTGCGTTAAAGCCTGCGGCCTGAAAATACCTATTCTCGACTGGCTGGAGAAAGCGCGGACGATGCTGGCCGGGGATGAGTGACGCCCCCGTTCGATATAGTAAAATAACCATATAAAAGGAGGGATATTTAATGGAAATCAGAATCAACGAACACGGGCCGGACTCGCTGGCTACGAAAGTCTTTTTCAGCGATGAGAAAGGTTTTGAAGTTGCTTCAGTAATAATCATGGGGAAGACCGATGCCGCTCTTATAGATGCGCAGTGGAGTTTATCTAACGGCCATCGCGTCGCGGCGGAGATACTGGAAACGGGCAGGAACCTGAAATATGTTTATATCACACATGCGCATCCCGACCATTACTTCGGGCTGGGACCGGTTGTCGAGGCTTTCCCTGAGGCGAAGGTTATCGCCCTCCCCAGCGTCGCCAGCACCATCAACAAACAGATGTTCGGCAAAGTCGACCACTGGAGAAATATCATCGGGCCGACAAACGTACCGACCAAAGCGGTTAATATTGAGCCAATGTCACAGAACTCATTCGAACTGGAAGGAGAACGTATCGAGATATTACCGGAAATAATGGGCGACCTGAAATACAACACGGTTGTCTGGATACCTTCTATTAAAACCCTGTACGGCAGTGATGTCCTCTTTAATCAGGCGCACCCGTTTACCTGCGAGGTCACCGCCGAAGAACGCCGGCAATGGATAAGGGATATCGAAAGACTGGAGAAGATGGGCGCCGAGGTAGTCATTCCCGGCCACCAAAAACCGGGGATGCCTTTCGACTCTTCGTCGTTCAACTTCACCAAAGAATACCTTGTCGCTACCGAAGAAGAGCTGGCGAATACGAACGATACCGGCGCGTTCTTTTACGCCATGGCCATGCGCTACCCGGATGCCCACCTCATCTTTATGAGCAACGAGATGAACTCCGCTGTTTTCAAGGGCGGGAGGGACTGGAACTGGCGGGATGAATGAGAGAATCTTTATGTAATGACGCATGAAACCCATAAAAATCTTGAGTCCTTAAGCCAAAGTCTGCTATCCTAACAGCATAGACTATTTCTAATAGTTAAATTCAATATTAAAGGAGATAAAATGGACCTGGGATTTAAAGGAAAAGTAGCCCTGGTAACCGGAGCCGGCAGTCAGGTAGGTTTCGGGAAAGCGACCTCTCTTCTCCTGGCTAATGAAGGATGTGACACGATTGCCGTTACCGACGTTAACCTGGAAGACGTAAAGAAAACGGCCGAAGAATTAGAGAAACTCGGCTGTAAAA
>CAYNDI010000009.1:0-4660 GCA_964395955.1 uncultured Dehalococcoidaceae bacterium | reverse complement strand
CTGGCGGTCAAGGCGGACATTACCAATAAAGCGGAAGTCCAAGCCATGGTTAAGCAGGTCATCGATAAATTCGGCAGGATAGATATCCTCTGCAACATCGCCGGGGCTATATTACACAAGGATAATACACCACTGGAGGAACAGGGAGAGGACGTCTGGCAGAGACAGATTCAGCTTAATCTCTTCGGCACGATGCTGGTCAGCCAGGCGGTGCTTCCCCACATGAAAGAAAAGAAGTACGGTGTTATCGTCAACGTCGGCTCGGGCAGCACCCACCAGTACACCATGGGCGTGGGGATGTACGCCATTTCCAAGAGCGGTATCGACCTGTTCACCAAGCAGCTGGCGATGACGGAAGCGCCATCGGGTATACGGGTGAACTGCGTTGCCCCCGGACCGGCGCCGACCAATTTCGGCAAGATTCTACGCGAGGGAATGCCGCCGCCAACTCCGGAACAGGCGAAGCAGATGAAAGAAAACATGGCTTTCATGATGCCGCTTGGCAGAATGGGTACCACCGCCGATATGGCTAATGCAATCGCCTTCCTGGCATCGGACGTTACCGGTTATGTCACCGGGCAGGTCTTTCATGTCTCCGGCGGTTCGGTGATGTAATAAAATAAGGCCTTAAACAACATTCTCCTCCCGAAAACGAATACACCCTGGCCTATACTGCCGGACATTTCCTGCCGGGACTAAATTATGACATCTTCGCAGGGCGGTTCGCGTTACCGATGGTATATGCTGCTCCTGGCTATGATGACGTATGGTTCCATCGCCGGGTCGGCCCGACTTTGCATGCCGGTACTTTTCCCGGAAATTGCAGAGGAACTGGGGCTGAGCATGGTAGCCATCGGCACGATATGGGGAATGGACCCCCTGGCCGGGGTGTTTATAGGTCTGGTGGGCGGGCTTCTCGCCGACAGGTTCGGGGTAAAACGTACGCTGACGGTAGTCTGTATACTGTGCGGCGTGTTCGGGGCTTTACGGGGTTTCTCCGTGGACTTCCTGAGCATGGCCGCCTTCATGTTCCTGTTCGGTTTGATGGCGGCGGTCACGCCGAGCATCGTCCCCAAGGTTACCGCCGTATGGTTCGTCGGCAAACGCCTGGGCTTTGCCAACGGCATGTTGAACGTCGCCTGGTCCATCGGCTCGGTGTTTGCCACCTTATCCAGCGCTACGCTCCTGGCCCCGGTACTGGGCGGCTGGCGTAACGTACTGTTTTTCTTCGGTATGCCTCCGGTGCTGCTGGGATTTCTCTGGTGGTTTACCGGCCGCGAGCCGCAGCAACAGGACAACATATACGCTCCGGCAGCCGGAGAGCCGCTTCGAACATCTCTGGCCAGCGTAATCCGTATTAAAGAGGTATGGATTATGGGGATTGTTCTGCTGACCTACTGGGGTACCAACATGGGATTCGGCGGGTATCTGCCGCTGTACCTTCGCAACGTCGGGTGGGAACCGGCACAGGCGGACATCGCCATGACGGTGTTCTCCGGTATCGGTGTTATCGGGGTAATGCCGATGGTACTGTATTCCGATAAAATAGGCTCCAGGAAGCCGGTGATGATATTTTCCACCCTCGTCCTGACCTTGAGCATCGGGCTTATTCCGCTTGTCGGTACCACCGGAGTCTGGATACTCCTCGTTATCGGCGGACTGATAAGAACCGGTGTGACGTCGCTGGCCAACACTTTTATATTCGAGATAAAAGGGGTGGGAGGGACATACGGAGGTACCGCCATCGGCCTGACGAACACCCTGGGGATGGTGGGAGCTTTCGCGGCACCGCCGATTGGTAACAGCCTGACCGCTTTTAGCAACCATGTGCCGTTGTTTTTCTGGGCGATACTGGGGGTCATAGCCTTGCCGCTGCTCTTTCTGATAAAAGAGACCAGGTCCAGGCCGGATTTTGCAGCTTCGCCCGGAGAGGCATAGATAAAAAACGCCGGGATGCCCGGGCAGCGTGACAGGCTATAACTATCCCCGATTTTAACGGTTGTTTGCTAATGACGTATTTTTCATATAGCATAATAGCAAAAATGGTAGAACGTACCACCCCGGTTTAAAAGGAGGTTACTATGAGGCCGCTTCAAACCGACCTGTCCGTTTACAGTAAATTCAAATTTGAGAGAACGCCGGTAGCCATCAATTACTTTTTCCACAAGCCGGAAGAAATCGAGAAACTGGACAAACAGCTGGGCCTCTGCGAAATGGTCAAAGAAGCGCAGCAGAGAGGGACGCCCTTTTACTTTACCAAAGATGAAGAAAATTGTATCGGCAAGATATTCCTCGGCATGAGAGACGATGGTCCGCGTCGCTCCGATGGCGGCCTGCTGGGCGTAAAACTTCAACTTTTTCAGGGACCGGGGGCGAACCTCAAGCTCCGTACGTTTGTCCCCCATTTTGAGACGGGCTCGGTCAACTATGTCGTTTGTTCCCCGATAGACAAACTAAAATACGAGCCCGACCTTCTTATTATCGTGGCCACTCCCGGCCAGGCGGAAATCCTGCTGAGGGCAATGACCTATTCCACCGGCCAGATGTACGAAAGCCGGGCAACGGTAGTAGGCCAGTGTTCCTCGCTTTATATCTATCCCTATCTCAGCGGCAAGATAAATTATGTTCCGACCGGCCTGTCTTATGGTATGAAAGGAAGGCGGGTATTTCCGGACGGATTGATGATAGTATCTATCCCGTATCAATGGATACCCACCATAACACAGAACCTGAAGGAAATGAAATGGGTCCCTCCGGGATATGAGATAGGCAGCCGGGAAGAATTTATCGAGTGGGATGCAAAAATTACGAAAGAGGCAGCTGCGGAGAGCGAGAACCCCTAAACGTCCCGATAAATTAACGAGTGAATAGTCGTGCTAATCTCAGGATAACCGGCTAATACCTGGAGGCGCCAATCTCCTCCATTTTACCGGTAACGAAGAAGACCACCCTTTCGCAGATATTGGTTACCCGGTCGGCGCTTCTTTCCAGGTTATGGGCCACCCAGATAAGGCGGGTAGCCCTGGTGATGGTCTTGGGGTCCTCGGCCATAAAAGTAAGTAACTCCCGGAATACCTGGTCGTACAGGCCATCCACCTCGTCGTCTTCGTCGGCAATCCGCCGGGCGGTATCGGCATCATGCTGCACCAGCGCATCGAGGCTGCGGTGCAGCATATCTATCGTCTTTTCGGCCATACGCGGTATATCGATGAGAGGTTTGAGGGGCGGTTCATCTCCTATCAGCAGCACGATTTTAGCAATCCCCTCGGCGTAATCGCCGATTCTCTCCAGTTCGGTGATGATATTCAGGATACAGATAATATTGCGCAGGTCTCCGGCCATCGGCTGCTGGGTGGCGATGAGCCGGATGCATTTCTCTTCTATATCGTACCTCTTGCGGTTGATTTTAAGGTCATCTTTGATTATCCGGTTGGCCGTATCCATGTCCCTGTTTTTTAAAGCATCAATCGATTGTTCAATCGCTTTTTCCACCATGCTGCCCATGGCGAGAATCTCATCCTGTATCTGCCTTAATTTCTTGTGAAACGCCGTTCTTATTTCCATTTTACTCACCTCCGTACCGCTTTAACCGAAGCGACCGGTAATATAGTCCTCGGTTCGTTTGTCTTTAGGATTGGTAAATATTTCTGCGGTCGGCCCGCGTTCCACCAGTATCCCGGCCCTGTCTTCTTCCATCATGAAAAAGGCCGACATATCCGAGGCGCGCGCCGCCTGCTGCATGTTATGAGTAACAATAACGATAGTATAATTTTCCGCCAGGCTTCTCATCAAGTCCTCGATTCTCAAAGTGGCCAGCGGGTCCAGGGCGCTGCAGGGCTCGTCCATCAGGATAACCTCCGGTTCGACCGCCAGGACGCGGGCGATGCAGAGCCTCTGCTGCTGCCCTCCGGAAAGGGCCAGGGCAGATTGACCCAGCTTGTCTTTAACCTCGTCCCAGAGCGCCGCCTGCTTCAGGCTTTTTTCCACGATATCGTCCAGTTCCAGTCGGTTTTTCCGGCCGTGCCGCTTCGGGCCGAAAGCCACGTTTTCAAATACCGACATGGGAAACGGATTGGGTTTCTGAAAGACCATCCCCACTCTTTTCCGGAGTTCGACAACATCGATGTCCTTATCATAAATATCAACGCCATCGAGCTCGACCCTGCCTTCGACCCTGACGCCGGTAATCAGGTCGTTCATGCGGTTAAAAAGGCGCAGGAAGGTAGACTTTCCGCAGCCGGAGGGCCCTATGACCGCCGTGATGGCGTTCTCCGGGATGTCCAGAGTGATATCCCGTAATGCCTGAAAGTCCCCGTAATAGAGGCTCAGGTTTTTGGTGTTCATTCTGACTTCACCGCTAACAGGAGCTTTTTTATCCCCGAGTTCTATATTGACATTCATGTGCTGTACCTCCGTTTGCGGGAACGCAGTCGAATAATTGTGGCGAGTACATTAAAAGAAAGCACTACGGCCAGTAAGACGAGGGCTACGCCCCAGATTGTCGTCTTGGGCATTCCGGGTATATGAGCGGCTACGGTATAAAGGTGATAGGGAAGAGCCATGAACTGGTCAAAGGGAGAATCCGGCAGCGCCGGCAGGAAAAAGGCCGCCCCGACCACCAGTATCGGCGCGGTTTCACCGGCGGCGCGGCTCATCGCCA
>CAYNDI010000008.1:8771-22865 GCA_964395955.1 uncultured Dehalococcoidaceae bacterium | reverse complement strand
CGTATAGTGAATTCCAAACGAGCTGGTTCTTGAAATTTCACCTTATGACTTTTTGGGATATAAAGAAAAAAACGCCAGCATTTTTATTACTGGCGTTAAAAATTTCTGGTGGAGACGGAGGAGGGACGTCATTGTGATAAACAGTGAACATGATCCTAACCTCGCGTTCATGATGTCGGACGAGGTGTTATTAATGAATAGCGGTAAAGTACTGGACCATGGAAAAACCGGTTCTGTTTTAACCAAGGAAAATTTATGTAGGCTTTATGGAATCGACATCGAAATAATTGAAAGCAATGGGAGTCGCTACATATCACCAGTTCTCTAAAAAGATAGGGCAGTCGATGCGGATCCGAACGAAATGAGCACAATTTTTGCTCATAGCACAAAAACTCAGATTGTTAGCCGATGTAACTGCGGTAATCCACGGTTTTTCAACTCGCGTTTGAAGCTGTTAATTGAAGGAGTTGTTAAAAACCTCGTGAGATGTGTCTGGCACCAGCAATCGGAACTGCCAAAGCCCGGGATAAAGGGAGTTGCCCCGGAGAGGCCGGCCACAATCGTATTCCACGTACATTCGAGCCTGTGATTACTCAACGAATACCAGATCTGAATAATCCTGGCGTACAATAGTAGATAGTCGATATGCCAATGCAGCAACTTCTCTGAATTCAGGTGACGCTTAAGTCTGCTACTCAGACCTCTTAAAGCACTACCGACATATATATAAAAACCCGGGGGGAATTCGTAAGTACCGAGCCTGCCTATTTGCAGGTACAAACGCTCCCTGGAAAACATCACTAAAGCATAAGTACCTGCATCGTCCATAGGCCAATTCTATGAGCGAATCAGAAAAGGTGCAAGTTTGTGGTAGAACAAAGTAGCATTCATACCCGAAAGATGCTAGAATCGGGGCGTTTTGGGTGACTTATCAAGTCTAGCCACAGCGGAGGTATTTATATGGACATGATTCTGGATGCTGGTCCACTCGCAATGCACAAGACAAACCTGAAGAAAAATACACTGGCCGGCGAGGTGGCAGTAATTACCGGCGGGGCAGGCAACGTGGGACTGGGTACGGCCAGAAGCCTGGCATGGCTGGGAGCTAAGGTGGTTATTGCCGATGTAACCCCGGAGCCTGGAAAGGCAGCCGAGGAACTCATCAATCACGAGAATGAGCCTGGAACCGCCCTGTTCGTTTTGACCGATGTTTCTGATGAGACCTCCATGAAAGCCATGGCCGAAAAGGTTAACGATACGTTCGGGAAGGTGGATATCCTGGTAAACAATGCCATGATCATGTCCCTCGGGGCACCGATCCTAAAGTCCACGGTCTACCAGATGGACAGGCAGTACGAGATAGCGGCGCGCGGAACCCTTATCGGGATACAGCTCTTCGTGCCCGGAATGCAGGAAAGACATCACGGCGTGGTCACCTATATGTCAACGGCTTTTCAGTATCCGGTGGGACCGAGCAACTATTGCGCGGCAAAAGCGGCAGCCACCTCTATAATGATGTCCCTGGCTGCGGAACTAGGGCCGGTAAAAGACACCGGGATAGCCGTCTTTACATTCATCCCGGCGGGTGTCGGCTTCCCCCGCAGCGTCGCTCCGCCACCTCCTGAAATAAGGAGGAAATTCAAGATGCCCAGTATGCCCGGCTACGAAGGAAATATCCCGCCCGAGGACGGTGGGGCGGCTCTGTCCTACTGCATCACCCGGGCTGCCGAGTTGCACGGCTCCGGGATAATTATCGGACAGGCCTTCCACCAGATGAACTGGTCGTACCCCAAGCCGGAAACGGTGCCGAATACCGATTTCCAGCGTATTGACGACAGGGTGCTCCCACTATTGTTTGCCTGCATGGGGCCCGGTTTCCCCGACCCCAAGGTACCGCTTATGCCGATCAACCGGAAATAGAGAGACCACAATACCACACGGGACAACTCCTGGAGTAAAGCATAAAGAACGGTTCTGGAGTCCAACCTTCAATCTAAGCTTGATATTGTGGCTTCTATCAATTGCAATTATCGCATAATCACATCAGCCAGGATGTTGATTGAACGCATCCGAATAATTCGATTTTATTCTTAACGCCCGGCTTATGGTATATATTCTTGATGTGTGTATGCACCGTTAACTTGCTGATAAAGAGTTCTTCCGCTATCTCGCCGTAAGACATACCCGCGATAATGCAGTAAATAATATCTACCTCTCTCCGGCTAAGGCGGAATCTTGCCTGCGGGGTAGCTTCCAGTCTCTTTGTGTTGGTCAAATCAGATAGAGTAATCAGGAAGCGAGGTAACGTGATCAATCGGTCAGCTTTCCATATGAGTGAGGGTCAAATAGCCGCGGGACTCTAGTTAGTGGTGCGCTAATTCCGGGGTCAACAGTGCTAAAAGTTGCTCTAGATTCGGTAAAACTGTAATTCGGTATATTAAGCATCGTCGTTGAATCTACGGATGTAAGGTTTTACCTAACTTATTCTGTTCAGTTTTACTATAGCCCAAAATAACAGCATTGTAGACACAATTTGTTCTAGTATCTTAAGATATAGGCTGCTATCCTATATCGTGAGGCTAAATTCCAGTTCAAAAGTTCTGCCTATTGTCCCCCCTTCCCCACCAAATCAATGTTTCTCTTGACAATTTGCCACGATATTCACCATTATTAGAGCAACCGATAAAACGTACTCTAAATAATTGGAAAAGGAGAGGAAAAGATGGCTAAAAATAAATATGATAAAAATTTCATTACCGAGCCAAAACCCGGTGATACGCACCACATTGACAAGGATTTGGTTAAGTTCCCGATATATGTGGACTCTGAAGTAGTTAAAGGGGCCTACTATTTCATGGCGGCCAGTTTCATGGGAACGACCGGTCAGGGCAGCCCTCCCTTTGAACACTCCCATGAATACGATGAATACCTGATATTCCTCGGGACCAACCATGAAAACCCGAGAGACTTGGGCGGGGAAGTAGAGTTCTGGCTGGACGGCGAAAAGCATACCATCACCAAGAGCTGCGCCGTCTTTGTTCCCGCCGGGCTTAAACACGCCCCGATATACTTCAAGAGAATAGACACCCCTATCTGGTATATTGCCACCGGCCCCACACCAAAATATACCGTGCCGCCGGACCTGCTGAAAAAATTAGAGGCTGCGCAAAAAGATAAAAAGTAATCGACCGGATTTTATCTTAAAAAGATAGAAAGAAATATCACTAACAAGTGCGTTCGACAGTTCAGAAATGAAAGAAAGAAGCCGGTAAGAAGAAATAACTCCGAACGAATTTACGTGGTTGTTCGGTCAAGAGAAGTTATTGGTCATACAACCTTCTTTGGTCATATTGAAATTGGATTTAGAGGTTTAAAGCTGCTATCCTGAGGGGGTTATCTAGTCCTCCACATCCAGTCCCCACTTCTTAAACAATTCTTTATAGAAATCGGGGCGGGGGAAATCAGGCCTTAGCAACAAATGAGACCAGTCATCTGCGTTCTTCTTCATCTCGGCGCTGCGTTTAACCCCTTCCACCAGTTTCTCCAGCTTGTCTTTAGGCACGGAGAATATAATCTCATCTTCACCGGCCCATGCCCGCGAGTATTCACCCGGGTCGGGCAGCGTTATCCGGTACTCGCCGCTCGTTATCACCGGCACCACGGAATAAACACAGGAATCTATGGGGTCGAATTCCGACTTCACCGTTGTCTTTTCCACGAATTTAGGAACGCCAATCATCTCTCTTAATTGCGCGGTATTGGAATATATAAGAACCATGTCCGGCTCGAAATTAGCCGAGCTTAACGGACCGGTAACCATGCCGATATATTTCCCATACTCAAAACGGGGGAAAGATGTATGCTCATCCACAAAAGGGTCATGCGGGTCTTCGACCAGACCGTAGGCCAGTAGCGGAGCCCAGCACCAGTGGTCTTCTTTCAACATGGCTATTGTCATTCCCTGCCGCCGCGTCATGGCAAAAGCCTGGCACTGTGCAAGGTGATAGCCCCGGTCTCTTTTCGGCCTGATTGCCCCTTCAGGTATGTCGCTTTCTTTCTCCAGCATTTTCACGGCAATGGGAGATGTCTTTAACAGCAGTGAATGTTCAAGCTCTTCTCCATAGCGGTTATAATCATTAATTGTCGGCATTTGATTTATCTCCTACTTACTTCGATTAAGTAAAAATATTAGTAAGCGCGTATATAAAACAATTATATATAATTTGAATCACGATACTCAAATATTGTCTTCTCCGTATAGCTCCACCGCTTAACAGAATCACTAAAGTGTTCTCCAGTCCATCAGGAGATATTAACTTGGTTCAAAAAAACATTAGAAGCGGAATAATATTTTACAGACAAGTAGATTGTTAATATTACACAATTTACTAGAATGTGACCTCGTTATATAATCTTGTGGTTTGTGACTAGCCCTCGCTTGATAGAGGAAAATTTCATGAAGTCAGTCGAGTCTCGATTTAGGAGTCAAGAACAAGAGTGTTATAATGTAGCTAGAGAAACATCGGAGGTGATGATGTGAGTAGCACAGATAGTGTGATATTTGATAGCAAACCCGCCCTGCGAAATCCTTACATCGTATGTGGACTGAAAGGCTGGATCAACGGTGGGGAGGTATCAGTAGCTGGCCTGAATTATTTCATCAGGCAGTTCAGCGGGGTGAAATTCGCCGAAATACCCGCCTCACGTTACCACATTTACCAGATACCGGGTGTAGAAAGTCTTCGCCCAATCTTCAGGATGCAGGACGGTCTGATAGTGGAATCTCACCTCCCCAAGAACCAGTTTTATTATGCTACGAATCCTGTCTCAGAACACGATCTTATTTTTTTCCTGGGCACTGAGCCGAGCCTTAAATGGGAGGAATACGCCGATACAGTGGTAAATTTGGCCTGCGACTTCGGGGCTTCCCGACTCTACGCGTTGTGCGGTATCCTGGACAGGACACCTTATACTCGCGAGCCCATGATATCCTGCACTTGTACTGATGCCAAAGTCAGGGAAGAAATGGATAAATACAGTGTCACTTTTTCGAATCGAGAAGGCCCGGCCACTTTCAATCAAATGCTCTTGTATGCCTGCAAGAAAAAAGGCCTGGAAGGTGTCAATTTCACTGTCAGAGTACCCTGCTATCCGGAACATAACGTTATTATTGGTTACAGTCCGAAATCTACAAAGGCGGTTCTTGTAAGATTGAAGGACCTCATGCAGCTCGACATGAATTTCGAAGAGCTTAATAATGCGATAGAAGAAGTAGAAGGGAAGCTTGATTTCTTCAGGCAGCAAAATCCGCAGTTCAATACTTTCATCGAAGAGTTAGAGAAGGATTACGTCGAAATGCCATATCAAGAATCACTGGACATTTCTCCAGGTGACGCGATAAGGTTAGCCGAGGAGTTTTTGAAGAATAACGAAGACTAACGGCTAGATGACAATCTGACTGATTGTTTAATACTAGAAAAAGGTCCGGTATATTTCACGTTTGGAGGCTATGTTAAGAATTACAGGGTAAAAAAGGAATCTTGTTATTTTTCAGTGTATGCTATAATAACTTCATCTTAAATACATGACGTTCATTCGGTAGAAAAGGTTTAAGGCTGAAGTGGAAACATCAATACTGAAAACCAAAATCCATATTCCCCCAGCCCATCCCCTATTAGTATCTCGACCCCGCCTGATTGAACAGTTAAGAGAAGGACTGAAGTATAACCTGATACTCATCTCCGCTCCGGCGGGATTCGGAAAGACCACCCTGATGGGCGAATGGATTCGTACCGGTCAAACACAAATAAATACAGCCTGGTTTTCAATTGATAAAGAGGATAATGACCCGGTCCGCTTCTGGGATTACTTCATTACTGCTGTGCAATCTATTCAACCCAACTGCGGGAAGGACGTTCTGCCGCTACTCCGTTCATCGCCGCCGCCGTCCGTTGAACAAGTACTTATCGCACTGATAAACGACCTCTCCACTATCGAGGGCGATTTTGCTATTGTTCTGGACGATTATCATCGCATTGAGAATCAACAGATACAAGATGGTATTACCTACCTGTTGGAACATATTCCGGTTCAGATGCATCTGGTAATCATTACGCGTGCTGACCCACCCCTTCCTTTGGCACATTTCAGGGGAAAAGGGGAAATGCTGGAGGTGGGCGCTGATGACCTGCGTTTTACCCTGGAAGATGCCACCAGTTTGTTGAAGGAACTAAAAATCCCTGAACTCTCTGCAGATGATATTGCTGCCCTCAATGAACGTACCGAGGGTTGGGCGGTAGGACTGAAAATGGCGGCGCTTTCTATGAGAGGACAGAAAGATATCTCCGGATTCATTACCGCCTTCGCAGGCAGTCATCGCTATGTCATGGATTACCTGATGGAAGAAGTACTCCAGAAGCAGACCGCTGAATTACGTGAATTCCTGTGTAAGACCTCGGTATTAAAGCGGCTGGCCGCCCCCTTATGTGATGCTGTCACCGGACGAGAAGGCAGCCAGGCTGTGACTCAGGCCAGAGAACTTGAGCTGATCTAGCGCCTGAACCTTTTCATCAGCAACGACTAATCCTTTTTTAAATACCCCCGCTATGTGGACTTCTTTATCTTACAGTCATATTGAGACGGTATGTGTGCTATAATGCTCTAAAAATGGAGGTCCTCCGGCGAATCAGGTTGTGGAAGGGGTTAGAGGTATGACAGTCACAAAGTCGACCGTAAATAAGAATTACCGGGACGCTCATCCCAGAATGCGTAAGCTTAAAACCCGGCAGCAGATAATCTGTGTCACCCAAGATGAGCATATTCTCGTTTCCGGAGATGCCGAGCAGGTGATTGCTACGCAGTCGGAAAAGAAGCTCGAGGTTATCACCGGTGATATAAATAACAGGGAGATTCAGAAACACGTACCGGAGATATTTGAAGGTGACCGGTTCGCCCTGCTGGAAAAGAGCCGGAAGCTTGGCCGGATTCCGGAGTGATTAACGCATACGCTGGATTAATCTGGATTGGTTAAGTCCCCGGTGTACATATTGATTAATGATAATGAAATTTAACCGCCTCGTAATTATCTTCTCCCTCATCACCGCCATCGCTATTGCCAGCGCATGTCCTGCGGAAAAAGCGGATGAAGACACCAAATTCCTCGTATATTCTGATGAAGCCATCACGTTTGAATATCCTGACTGGCCGGACGCATCTCCTGAAGATAACGAAACATTCCTGCTGAAAAGCAACGGCTCGAGTGTTTTCTCGGCAGCCCGTTATGCCGCACCTTCGCCACTGTTTATTCAGGGTATGAAGGAAACCGTAGGAGCGGTATTTGAAGGTGAGTACGGCTATTATAAACTCGATTCCGGAAACGGCGAGCTTAATGCCATCACGCGAGTGCTGTATAGCGACTATGCAACCTATACGTTCACCATCGCCACCGCCGGGCAGCCGGATAAGAGCCTTTTATCTTCCGCGAAACGAAACAGGAGAACCCTGAATACCAAAGAGGGAATCGGGATAATGCCTATCCCGGCCAACGGAGACGCCGCTTTTCTACCGCAGGCATGCCGTGAAGCGAGAAGCCTGGGGTCCGACGTAATATCCTGGTATTTTTTCTGGGCGGAAACGGAAGAGGACTGGACGATAGCCGGTTGCATCCTGGATTGCCTTTCCCACGAAGGTAAATCGGTTGTCGTGATGAATATAATACATTCTAACGTCCTTCCTGAATACCCCCGTGGTTATAAGTCTTTCGCTGACCCCGGATTCAAGGAGGATTTTGCCGAACACTCCGTAGAACTCGTCAAACGTTACCAGCCGGACTATTATTTTATCGGCGGGGAGATGGATATCTACCTGGATATGCACCGCGATGAAATCCCGGCTTTCAAAGAAGTATACGATTACGCCTATGGGGAAATAAAGCAGGCCAGCCCGGATACACGAGTCGGTCCGGTGTTCACCTATCACTACGCCCGGGACTATGACGCCCTCGATATCATCCGGACACTGGCAACGGAGTGCGATATTATCGGCTATACCGTACATCCCTACGAAGGCGACTATCTGTACAGTGACGTTTCCCGGGGGCTGTTATATCTAAATGAAGTCAGGGATGTAGTACCGGGCAAGCCTTACGCCATATTGGAAACAGGCTGGAGTTCCTCAACTCTTCTCGACTCAAACGAGGATAAACAAGCCGAGTTTGTACATGACTATTTCTCGTTCGTAGACACCAGCGACGCCGAATTTGTAATCTGGTTTAGCTTACACGACCAAACCGACTGTTCCGAATTTGCCCGGGTACATCTGGCGGCAGTCCCCCACCTGCAGCTTGATGAAGACTATGTCGAGGCTTTTGAAGAGTTCATGTGCAGTCCCGGTTTAAAGAACCCCGATGGTTCGCCCAAGAAAGCCTGGCATGTCTGGAAGGAATACGTTCAATAAAAAAGGTGACCGGGAATTACAGCTATCCGGCATATAATAATCCACAAAAGACTCTTAATGATATTGGATTGCAAACCAGCATGATTTCCCCGCGTGTGATATAGTATTAAAGTTACTAAATAGAAAATAGTGAATTCATTCCCCTAGTCGCCGGATTTCATATCTCCTGAACAGTATCAAAGCCGCCAGATTGTATAAGGGCAAACACGTTTGAAAAAACAAAAGATATTCTACGGGTACCGGGTACTGGCTGCGTGCTTTTTATTAAACGTAATCAGCGCCGGATGCGGTCCCATCAGCTTCAGCTTTTTTGTTACCTCCCTGGAGAGTTCTCTCAGCTGGAGCCGGACCGAAATAATGACGGCTTTCACTTTCTTCTTTATTTGCGCCGCTATCAGCGGGCCTCTGGCCGGCCGACTGGTCCACCGCTACGGTAGTAGAAAAGTCATTTCTCTGGGTGCCCTGGTATGTGCGGTAGGGTACATCCTGATAAGCCAGATGAGCGGCCTCTGGCAATACTATATAGCCTATTCACTTATCGGTTTCGGCGTTCCCGCTACAGGTCCGGTCATCACAACTCTAATCGTATCCAACTGGTTCGTCCGGCGCCGGGGTATGGCCATAGGCGCTATGTCGATGGGAGCCGGTACCGCCGGCCTAGTCTTTACGCCGCTCGTCATCGTTTACCTGATACCGAATCTGGGCTGGAGCAGTTCGTACCTGACCTTCGCCGCCATTACGGCATTCATCGCTATTCCGTTAGCCGCCCTGGTAATAAGGACCAAACCCGCCGATGTCGGGCTACTGCCGGATGGTGAAAACGCCTCGAAGATACCCGGAATAGACGGTGCCGTTTCTCCGGCGACTAAGGGCCTGCCGTTTAAAATTGCGCTGTCTACGCAGGCTTTCTGGCTGCTGGCGGCCGCTATTTTGTTCATCAGCACCCACATGGGCGTTATGCAGAGTCAGATACCCCACCTGGAAGACCTCGGGTTCACCCCCGGCATCGTTGCCTCGACCATGAGCATCGTCGCTATAACCAGTGCCCTGGGGACACTTATCTTCGGGTGGCTGTCCGACAGGACTACGGTGAAAACCGGCGCCGTTATCGGTGTTGTTTCACTTACTATCAGTATACTAATGCTGCTATATATCGACGTTAACTCGGCGCCATGGTTTGTCTGGATATATGCCGCCCTGCTGGGACTGGGTATCGGCGGCTGGATGACCGCCATGTCATTACTTACCAGTTCTAATTTCGGCCTTATAGCCTACGGCACCATCTACGGAGTATTAAGTGCCTTTCAAAGTATCGGCGGCGCCATCGCCCCGATTTTCTCCGGATATTTTTACGATAGTACCGGTAGTTACGACCGGGCTTTTATCACCATACTTATTCTGATTGCGGTTGGTATACCGATTGTCCTGCTGGTACGCCGTCCGGCAGCGGTTACCGAATAAACCGGTCTCCACAAGGAAACGACAGACAGTCGCACTTCAATCGGTCGGACTCCCCTTTCAGGTTTCCGTTATTTTATTTCTTGAGGATGCCGGGGGCTTATTATACAATGAAAATAGGAGGCTAATTAGGAGGCTAATAAGGTAAATCCCCGCCATGATAATAATGCAACGTGGTAATGACCATGAAAAAGGCATCAATAATTATCTCATTATTAGTTCTGAGCAGCATTTTCATAGCGAATATATCCGGCTGCACCATGCCCATGACCAGCAGTGAAAAAACGGTTACACCAGCAATAAAACCATCACCGCCATCGATTGATACAACTCCGTCATCCACTGGTTCGTTTCTGCCGCGGCTGGATACGGTCACTCATGGCTCCCTGGAAACTGCGTATTTTGCCCTGGGCTGATTCTGGGGAGCCGAATCCCGGTTCGGGAGTATCGAGGGGGTTATCCGCACTGCGGCGGGGTATGCCGGAGGCACCACCGGCAATCCCAGTTACTACAATATCGGTGATTACAGTGAGACGGTCCGGGTAGAATACGACCCCTCCATCGTCTCTTATCAGGAACTGCTGGACGCTTTCTGGTGCAGTCACAGCCCCGCCTCTCCCGCTTATTCACAGCAATACCGCTCGGCTATCTTCTACACGAATGAACAACAGCGTCAGCTGGCCAGCGAATCTAAACAGGCGGAGGAGGCCAGGCTGGGAAAGACCGTATACACGGATATAGAACCGGACACCGGTTTCTACGTAGCCGAGGACTATCACCAGAAGTATAATCTAAGACAAAGGGCTAGTATTGTGAATGCCTTATACGCCTTTTACCCGGACCCGGCGGACTTCATGGACTCTACCGCCGCCGCCAGGTTGAACGGATATTTCTTTGGCTATGGTGATATAGATACCCTGAAAAAGAACCTGGATTCTCTCGGTCTGTCGGAAGCCGGTAAACAAACGCTGCTCAACATTGCCGAATCCGGCCTCAGACCAGTCTGCCCGCTCATCAAAACGCCATAGTAACCGGTGTAATAGTCGGATTACCTGTTATGTCAACTATTTTCCACGTAATTTTTGCGTAGCAATAACGTCGACTTCCAACGATTTCGGGTCGATAACGACTCCGTAGTCCTGCCGGGCACTCGCCACGGATACATAGCCGTTAACAACGTCGCGTAATACGGCTGCCACATCCCTTTCCCGCGGATTCCCGTAGCCGCCACCGCCGCCGGCGGTCGCCGTCACCCGGTATCCGTCTTCAAGCTGCATACCCGAAGTCTTGAGCGCTTCAATCCCGGCTTTAGCTACCGGCTTGATGAACAGATTATTACTCAGGCCCTCTTTCCCGCCGTCGATGCCCCAGTGAGGCGACTTCGCTTTTTCGATAAAAGCGAAGAGAGTGGCGGAAGAAAGCATCCGGATTTGCATTCGCGACCCCAGACCGCCACGGTGTTTCCCGGCGCCGCCGCTGTCCGGCACAAGCTCGTAGCTTTCAATCAACATGGGAAAAGTGGCTTCGGTTAACTCCAGAGACCCTCCCGAACCGCCCCCCGATCCGGCGATGGAATGGTGCGCCGTGCAGTTATCACCGTCTGAAAAGAAGTCCGCCCCGTTCCCGATAGCGGCGCTGGAGAGAGTCGCCCAGTGCTTCCCGGTGCCGGGGTCTACTCCGAAGAATCCCACGCCGCAGACATCACCCCCGGAACAGGCCGGGACTCTTTCCGGGAGGACCTTATACATGGTTTTATTAATCAGCTCCAGTATCGTCGATGCCACGTTGCCGCAGAGAAAGCAGGGCGCGCCGGGGCCGGCATTATAGACACATCCTTTGGGAGCAATAACGGTAATCGGCCGGTTGGAGCCTTCGTTGGCCGGCAGTTCCGGGCTGGTCAATGCCTTGACCGCCATTCTCGCCGCTGAGAGGGTCGTGACCCACAGGCCGTTCATGGGGCCGTTCTGCTCCGGGTCCGAGCCGGTAAAATCTACGGTGATATTACTGCCCTTAATCGTTACAGTTACCTTTATATTGATTGGCTTATCGAGGTCGATACCGTTATTGTCCATGATATCTTCCGCCGTCCAGGTACCGTCAGGCACCTTTTCGATAGCCAGCCGCGTAATGCGTTCGCTGTGATCGTACATTTCCCGAATGCACGCGTCTATGGTGTCGACGCCGTATTTATTCAGCAGTTCGGTGACCTGCTTTTCGCCGAAATGACAGCCGGCAATCTGGGCCTGGATATCTCCCCAGACCTGCTCGGGGGCCCTCGAGTTCCACCTGATTATATCCAGTATTTCCGATTGCAACTCATCCTTCTTATAAAGCTTTGTCGGGGGTATACGGAGGCCTTCCTCAAAGATATTGGTGGCGTCGGTAGGATAGGTGTTCTTGGCGCCGACGTCCTGCCAGTGGGCCTTGCTGGTGGCGTAGCCGAACAGGCTGTCCCCGAAGAAAATGGGGATAAACAGCACGGCATCCGAGGCATGATTGCCGGTAAACTCGGGGACGGTAGAGATAATAACGTCGCCGGGCTCGATGTTCTCCCTGCCGATGAAGTCGACGCAGCTCCGGGTGGAGGGACCCGAGCTGCTCAGAAAGAGGAGGATACCTTTTTCCGACTGCGCGATAATAGCAGCTTCGGCGTCAAGGATGGCGAATGAGCAGTCCATTATCGTGCTGAGAAAGGATGAAACGCCGCAATGGGCGGCCGTCTCTATCATTCCATTAGCTATTGAAATCAACCTGTTCCTGACAACCGCAAAGGTAATCGGGTCCACCTTCGGCATTTAAGCACCTCCAGTATGAATAGTCAAATTACCCAGTCTATCCACCTCCAGCCTTTGCCCCGGCATGACAACGGTGGTGTGGAACGGCTCCTCGATAATCGCCGGGCCGTCGATAATATTGCCGCCAAGAAGTCGTGTCCTCTCGTAAATGCCGGTATCAAAAAACGCGCCGTCTAAAAACACTTTTCGCCTTGATTTCAGGGCGTCCCGCGTAATGTTTTTACCCTGCCCCATTTCAGCCTGGGGCAGGTCTCTAATCCTGCCGGTTGCTTTCAATCTGGCGTTGCTGGTTATCAGGGGAGCTTGAATGCGGTGGCCGTATCTGGCCTCGTGGAGGCGCTCGAAAGAATCGCCGATAGTTTTCTTGTCTTTGTCGGTCAGTTCACCCCCGGGTACCGGTGTCTCGATATAGAAATGCTGCCCCTCATAACCCATATCCAGATACCGACTAAAATCTATTTCATCGCCGGTCATGCCTTCGGTGCGGAGTATTTCCAGAGCACTCTTCTCCATGTCTTTATATATACGATTAAGCTCCTGTATATCTATATTACCCATTGAGTGAGAATATGCCCGGGCGTAAGTATGGACTAGATTCATGGTCAAAATCCCCCGGGCGCAAAAAACCCCGGGGTCGGGAGGCACAATTACCTGCGAGATGGACATATCCCTGGCGATGGCCCCGGCGAATATACCACCGCCGCCCCCGAAGGCCATGATAGTGAAGTCGCGAGGATCGTCGCCGTGACCGATGAGTATTTCCGTGGTGGCCGTGGTCATGTTGTTCCTGGCAACGGTCAGTATGCCGTCGGCGGCCTGGTTCAGGCCGATACCCAGCTTCCCGGCAATGCCGCCGACGCCTTTTTCAGCCGTGTCCAGGTCCAGACGCACCGTTCCGCCGAGGAAATAATCGGGGTCTATCAGACCGTTGACCAGAGCGGCATCGGTAACCGTCGGTTCTTCGCCTCCCCGGCCGTAAGCCATCGGTCCGGGACTGGCGCCGGCGCTCTCCGGCCCCACCGTTAGCAGCCCGGCGGCATCGACCCTGGCGAGGCTGCCCCCGCCCGCGCCGATGCTGATTATCTCGATGCCGGCCAGGCGTACCGGGTAGCCCATCAATTCCGCCTCATGCCTTTCCACGTTGATGCCGTCTTTGATAATGGAGACGTCAAAGCTGGTGCCGCCGACATCCATGGTCACCACATTTTTGATATTACTAAGCTGCGCCAGATGAGCGGCTCCGGCCGCACCGCCTACCGGTCCGGACGCCAGACTGTACAGGGGCCTTTCCCGGGCTGCCTCGGTACCCAGGACACCGCCGGGGCCCAATATCAGGAACTGACCTTTAAAACCCAGGTCCTTCAGGTTCTCGCTGAGCCGGCTGATA
>CAYNDI010000008.1:0-8761 GCA_964395955.1 uncultured Dehalococcoidaceae bacterium | reverse complement strand
TGGCCCATATAGGCGCTGATAACCGTGGTGTTAGCCCTGATGTTCTCGCCGACCTCACTGGCTACCTGATTACTGAGCGAAACACTCACCTCGGGCCAGGTTTTGTTAATAATGTCACCGATTTTTTGCTCGTTTTCCGGGTTGGCATAGGAGTGCAGCAGGCAGACAGCTATAGCCTCAACCCCTGCCTCTTTGAATTTCTCGATTATTTTCATTACTTCATCTTCATCGAGTTTTTCCAGTATTTCACCCTTGTAGTCGGTTCTCTCTGCCACCCCCCGCCGCAGGTATCTCGGCACCAGCGGTACCGGTTTTTTCCATAGATAGTTATATATTTCTTTCCGGCTGCTCCGGGTCATCTCCAGGATATCGATAAAGCCCCGGGTAGTTATCAGCCCTACCCTGGCGCCTGACCGCTGCGCGATAGTGTTCAGGCCGGCGGTAGTCCCGTGAACGAACAGCGTTACCGCTGCCATATCGGCGTCAATCTTCTTTATCGCTTCCAGAACGCCGATACCGAGGTCCCGGGGGGTGGTGGCAACCTTGTCGACCACCATCCGCATGGTGTCGTCGTCAATATAGACGATATCCGTAAACGTTCCGCCGGTATCGACGGCCAGGCGTCTCATGGGTACGTTCCTTCTCTAGACTCCTCCCTGGAAATTCTCGTCGCTCATCGTCTCCAGCACCGCCTCTTTCCCCGAGATAACCGGCAGTACCAGATGTGACCGGTATTCGCTGTTCCGGTAAATCTTGTGAAGCGTAGTCCTGGAACTATTCAAATGGGGATGATAGTGAATCTGTATTTCCGGGTCTCTGGGGGACTCCAGGCTCTCTATCTCCAGCTTAAGGCGATGCCCCGCTTTGAAGACATTGACGATATTACCCAGGCCGATAGCGTATTCATTTATCTCGCCCGGTTTAACCGGCTCGGCACTGGTGTGGGGATGATATGGGGAGTGGGGTTGTGACCTGGCAGCATCCAGGGCCCGGTGGGACGCTTTCAGCCAGCCTTTGGACACGGGCCTCTCCGCACCGGCCGGCGACACATCAGATAGTTTAACTATCCAGTTGGTATCGTCCTGGTCAATGGAAGCAAAGAAGTTGAACGCCGCCGGTCCTATCATTTCCAGGTCCGCCGGCAGGACCGGGCTGATATATTTAACCGAATCCCTCTTGGTGGACAGGTGCAGCGGCTGCTGCAGGAAACAGTCGGGCTCCGGTTGCAGGAACTCCGGTTCGAAGGAAAGCCCTTCCCAGCGCCGGAGATAACAATCGGTATATTCGATTCCCTTTAGCGGCCATTCCTGCTCATAACGGTACCGGTTGGCTCCGGGGACAAACAGCTTGATGGGCGGTTCGTCCATGATACCGGTATCGTTGCCCTTGAGCCAGTGGTCGTACCACCTGATGGCCAGTTCAAAGTCCTCCCGCCAGGGTCGCTCCTCGGGTCCGGTGGGCTTCACAAACAGCTTCTTAATAGTATTTATGTTGGAATATACGTCCCAGTAGCCTTTGATGCCGCCGACTTTGCCGATGATGTACGCCGGGACTTTAATTTTGTCGTAGAAGGGGTAAATCGACTTGTCTTCCCAGTAAGGGCCGTCGAACGGATTCATTACCGCGTCAAAGAACACGGGATTCTTCTCAGGGTATTTCAGCAGGTGGTAAATATTGGGGTAATGCTTGATATCGGGGTGATTGAGCAGTTCGTTACGCCGGCGCTCAAACTCGTCTTTGGGCAGGGTCTTCATCATATAAGATACCGGGTTCTTCCGTGCAAAACCGCTGGTCCCGTGGCGGCCGTCCCATAGTCCGTACAGGAACAGGTTGAGGACACCCCCGGAATAGGTAAAATCCCGATAAAAGTCGGTGGCGATATGAGACGTAAAAATTGCTTTGAGGTGGGGCGGCTGATGGATGGCGACCTTTAGCTGCATCATGCCATAATAGGAATAGCCTATCATCCCGACATTGCCATCGCACCAGGGCTGACCGGCTATCCATTCGATGATATCGGCACCGTCCTGCCCTTCCTGCTGCGTGGTCATGCCCAGGAACTCGCCCTCCGATGCGCCGGTCCCCCGGGCATCGGCAATAACGTGGATATAACCCCTGGGTACTATATTGGAAGTATCACCGGCCTCTATGTTGCCGTCCCAGATAGCGCTTTTATAAAGCGGCTGCGGCGGAATCAGCACTTCCTGCAGTTCCTTGCCGTATCCACCCATGGCAAACAAAGCCGGGAACTTGCCCGGGGCATCCGGGCGGTAGACATTCACGGCCAGCCGGATTCCGTCCCGCATGGGAACGAGAACGTCTTTTTCTACCTTGATACCGTATCTGGGTTGACTTATCTGTTCACGCCAGTCTTTTTTCATTTTCCCCCTTTACAGTTTGTGCTTGTTGTATTCACGCCTATTTTATCTTGATGATACGGCGGTATTCATTAACCTCCCTGAATCATAGGCAGAAGTACCAGCGCGCTTTGCCCGTTAACCGGTCGTCCCTAGTCACTCATGATAATGGTATCACCCTCCAGTAAAAACAGGGCACAAAGGGCATCGTACTCATCGTACAATATTTTTTTGAAAACAGGAAACTGGCCAATCAGGCTGTCCAGGCACTCTTTTACCGAGTCTGCTTTAACTTCGATAAATTCCAGGTTGCCGGCAACAGGCTGGAAGGCATGGTTCAACTTTATCTTGATTTTCATGGTGTATAGTTCAAATCTGTTAATTAACCTATCATTCGTATATAGGTTTGTCAAATATATATCCTGTCAGTTTCTTGCTTCTTTTTGTACGTGGAATCAAGTTGATTCACAATACATAAATATGCTAGAGTTAAACCACTTTTTCCATGATTTAAACCTTTGTCGGAGAGGAATACGAACATGTCTGCCAGGAGAAAAATCGAATAACCTTACGTAACTGGAAGTAACCTTATCATTTATACCGGATGAATTTCATGAAAAGATATCATTTATCATGATAATCGGTTTTCTGGTTTTTATGGCTTTCCTGGGCCTCTTGCTGGCGTTATGGGAAATACAGATTGAGGGCAAGGAAGGATGGGCGGCCAGCTTACCTGCCTGGCGGATTAAAAAGGGATGGATTGTCAAGATATTCGGCGGGCGTCCGGTCACCGGATATCATGTCTTCATGACGCTTTTCCTGATTGCCATGATTCACCTGCCGCTTTTCTTTGTCTCCTGGAGCTGGCGAGTGGAGAGTCTTTTATTAGGTTTTTACCTGGGCATGCTTTTACTGGAAGACTTCCTGTGGTTTGTCTGTAATCCGCATTACGGGATAAAAAACTTCCGCAAGGGAAAAATATGGTGGCATAAGAACTGGCTGGGGCCTGTCCCGGTACTCTACTGGATAATGCTCGTCCCTGTAGTCATACTTATATATCTGGGCAGGGCTGCTATCTAAGAGGAAAAACAGTAATCAAAGCTATTGACAATTATGTAGTAATGTAGTATAATACTACATTACTACAATGAAACAAACTGCCAATAAACACCAGCAAATCCTGACCGCTGCCGTCGACCTCTTCAAACGGGCCCATGATATCAATAAAGTAAGCCTGGAAAGCATCGCCCGGGAAGCCAGGGTCTCCCCTACCACAATCTATAACTATTTCGGCACGCGCGAGGCGCTGGTTGCCGAGGTTGCCAAGACGCTGTTTAGAGAAATCCTGGATATGGCACGTTCCTTCATTCACTCCGACCTGCCCTTTCCCCGGAAGTTGACCGATATTATCGCCGGTAAAATCGAAATTGTTTCGCAGGTCAACCGGGAGGTACTCGCCAAGCTGATGAGTCAGGATAAAACCATGACCGGCTTCATCGAAGAAGTCTTCCGTACGGAAATTGCGCCGATGTGGCTCGAATTTATCGCCGAAGGTAAGCGTCAGGGCTATATCGACCCGTCAACGGATAGCGCCTCGCTTATCTTGTATTTTGATATTCTCCGGGCCGGGATGGCCTCCCAGTCGCATCTGACCCGGGACTGGGAAAAGAACATGCCGGTCATCGAACAGCTGACGCGCCTGATGTTTTACGGTTTCCTGAAAAAGGAAGTCGACCTTTTCCAGAAGGAGGTTAAACAGACAAATGACTGAAAAATCTATCGTCGTCGAAAACCTTACCTATCGCTACGGGGACCTGCTGGCGGTTGACCATATCAACTTCGATGTCGGGGCGGGGGAAATCCTCGGGTTTTTAGGTCCGAACGGCGCCGGCAAGACAACCACGGTGAAAATGCTTACCGGTCAGCTCCGCCCGCAGGAGGGCCAGGCTATCCTTCTGGGGCACGACGTGGTCAAAGAGACCCAGCAGGTACAGTCACGCATCGGCGTTTGCTTCGAGCAGACCAATCTCTACGAGCAGATGAGCGCCCTGGACAACCTGAAGCTCTTTGCCGAGCTTTTCGGGGCGAAGGACTTCGACGGCTACGCTTTATTAAAGCGTATCGGCCTGGCGGGACGGGAAAAGGACAAGGTGGGGAACTATTCCAAGGGTATGAAACAACGCCTGATGGTGGCGCGTTCGCTGGTAAACACGCCGGAAATCATCTTCCTCGACGAACCGACGGCGGGACTCGACCCCGTATCGTCCGATACCATCGGCGATATCATCCTGGAGGAACGCGACCGGGGAGCCACCATTTTCCTGACCACTCACGATATGTGGGAAGCGGATAAACTCAGTGACCGGGTTGCCTTTATGAACCAGGGCAAGATTGAGGCCATGGATACGCCGCACAATCTCAAGCAGAAATACGGCAAGCGCTCACTCATCGCCGAGGTGGTGGCCAGTGGCGGTGGACTGGAGAAGCGGGAAATCGGCATGGATACGACCGGGACTCCCCGGGAGGTGGAAGAACTCTTCGAAAAGGAAAAGGTGGTCACCCTCCACAGCGAGGAGGCCACCCTCGAGGATATCTTTATCCAGGTCACCGGTCGGAGATTGACGGAATGAACATCCGTGTTATCAAAGCACTATTAAAAAAAGACTTTTCTTTATTCATGAGCAACCGCTTCTACATGCTCATTACCATCCTCGGCATCATATTTTACATCGGCATCTACTTTCTCCTGCCTGCCAGGGTGGATGAGAAACTATCGCTGGCGATGTACGCCCCGGTAGTACCGCCGGTCTTTACCATGTTGACGATTCAAGAGGGCGCCGAGGTAGAGTTTTATTCCAGCGAAGAAGCACTCAAGCAGGCGGTACTCGACGGCGATTACCAGGCAGCCGTAGCCCTGCCGCCCGATATCATGGACACCTGGACAGGCGGCGGCAAGCCGGAGATAACCGTTTACTACGCCTCGGAAATGCCGCCCGAAGTTAGCGCCGCCATCGTATCACTCGTCAAGGAACTATCGTACGTGCAGACGGGGCAGGCACTTAATTTCGAGACTACCGAGGAAATCCTCGGCCCGGATATGCTGGGGAACCAGATAGCTATCCGCGACCGCCTGCGACCGCTCCTGGCGGTTTTTATCCTGCTGGTGGAAATCATGACACTGGCCAGCCTTATCACCGTGGAAATAGAACAGGGCACGGCCCAGGCGCTGCTGGTCACGCCGATGCGCACTACCGACCTGTTTATCGCCAAGGGGGTACTGGGAGTAGGGATGGCATTCGTGCAGGCGGTGTTGTTTATGGCAATAGTCGGCGGCTTTAGCCATCAACCACTCATCATCCTGGTCACGCTTATCATCGGTAGTGCCATGGTGGTTGGCGCCGGTTTCCTGCTGGCTTCGCTCGCCCGTGATGTCATGTCGGTCACCGGCTGGGGCGTACTTGTGCTTATCATCCTGGCTATCCCGGGGTTCGGCGTTGCCATTCCGGGGCTTATCTCCGACTGGGCAAAGGTGATTCCTTCTTACTACCTCACCGATACCGTCAGCAGGGTCGCCAACTACAGCGCCGGCTGGGGAGACGTCGGCACCAATCTGGCCATTCTGGCGGGTGTTACCGTTGTAGTTATCTGGGCAGGTATGGTCACATTGAGGAGACGTTACCAATGAAAATAAAACGTATCGGCACACTGGTCAAAAACGAGGTGCTTCATGGTTCGAAGGACGCGATACTGGTCATGGCTATAGTCATGCCTGTATTGCTGGCTCTTTTCGTCAACCTGGCTTTCGGCAATATTTTCACAGACCGTGCCAAACTGGGGATTTACGACGAGAGTAACTCACAACTATCCGCCCGGCTGGGCTCCGCCGACAGCATCAGCCTGAAGTCTTACCAGACCGAAGCTGATTTGAAAGCGGCCGCCGCCAGCGGGTCAATCGATATGGGCCTTGTGCTGCCCGCTGACTTCGATGCAACGCTTTCGACCGGCACCGTCAAGCTCAAGGCTTTCGTATGGGGGGAAAGCCTGGCAAAAAACCGGGCGATTATTCCGGCGGTGCTGGCCGACGTCGTGCATGAAATCGCCGGAGCCGAACTGCCGGTAAATATCGAGACGATAGCCCTGGGTGATGAATCGAGCATCCCCTGGAGCGACCGCCTGCTGCCGCTGACGGTTCTCATGGCTATCTTCTACGGCGGGATGATGATACCGGCGTCATCGCTGATCAAGGAAAAGCAGCGCCGCACGCTGGAAGCCCTGAACGTAACACCGGCCACCGTCACCGATATTTTCACCGCCAAGGGAATTATCGGCGCGGTACTGGCCACCGTTATGGGAGTGCTGACACTGGCTATCAGCACCAGCTTCGGCGGCTCACCGATACTCCTGGTGTCAGTGCTGGGGCTGGGAGCGATTCTGGCGGCGGAAATCGGCCTTCTGGCCGGCGCCTTCATCAAGGACATGAATACCCTTTTTGCCTTCTGGAAATTCGGGGGTATCCTGCTTTTCGGTCCGGCCATTGTCTTCATGTTTCCGGAGATTCCCTCCTGGATTGGCTATATCTTTCCCAGTTTTTACGTGGTCAAACCGGTGGTGGATATAAGCGTTTCCGGAATGGGTTTCGGCTCGGTATCCCTTTATATAGCCGTACTTATAGCCATCGTGGTCGTCATGGCGGCAGTGGTCATGAGTATAGTGAAGCGCCTGAGTACGCAGGCACTTCGACTCAACTGAAAAAGCGGGAAAAGCAGGCTGATTGCCGTATCGAAAAACATATTATTCCCCGAAAAGCGAAGGCTGGTTTTCCGGATTATCAGGCTGACGCTTGAACAACCAGTTTCTTAAAATTATCGGTGGTATTATCGTCGTTATCAGGCTCATCAGTATCAACGCGGCGTAAGTACTCTGGTCGATGAGGTTCTGGCTGAGACCGATAAGCGCTACAATCATGGCGACCTCGCCGCGGGGAACCATCCCCATACCGATAATCAGAGAGTCTCTCATGCTCATGCGTTGAAAAAGCGCCGGAATGCCGCACCCGAGAGTCTTGGTAAGTATGGCGACGGCGGATAAAGCCAGCACGAACCACAGCAGGTCCCAGGTAATGACGTGTAAGTCCATGATGACTCCCAGAGAAACGAAGAAGATGGAAGCGAAGATGATTTGAAGATGCTCCGCCCCTTCTCTGAATATATGGCCGCGTTTTAATTTAACACCGGCGAAAGCCGCTCCCGCCAGAAACGAACCTACAATGGCCGATAACCCGGAAAACTCGGCAGCCATGGCATATAAAAAGGCGACCATAATAGCAAAGATAAAGATGGATTCCGGGTATTTTCCGGCTATCTTTGTCCTGTCCAGCAAGACAATAAGCCTGGCCAATACCAGCTTACCGAGTAAAATCCCGACAGCAATAAATGCGACTGCTTTGGCGGATGTAACCAGAAGCGATGTTGCCGACAGTTCTCCCGATACCAGTCCTTCGGAAATCGATAAGGCCAGGAGCGCCAGAACATCATCGATAACCGCTGCGCCGATAATCGCCTTGGCGGCTGCCGTCTGGAGCTTGCCCATCTCCCGGAGCACGTTAGCGGTGATGGCGATGCTGGTGGCCGTAAGCGCCGTACCGATAAAGACGGAAGAATTAAAATCAAAATCGAACAGGATTGCCGTGAAGAAACCCCCCAGGGCCGGGACGATAATACCGAACAGGGCAATCACCACATAACGGATTTTAGCTATCTCTCTAATACTGAATTCGAGTCCGATGGTAAAGAGAAGAACCACGGCGCCTAGATGGGCCAGCGTCGAGACGAAATCGGTATAGGTGACCAGTCCCAGCAGGCTGGGGCCGACGATGATGCCAGCCAGTATAATACCGACGACGGCAGACTGGTTTATCCGGTAGGCAATCAGGTATCCCGCTAACGCCACGAACATCAGCAGGCTCATCTGAAACTCGGTACTTAAAAGGATAGATTCACCGCTAGCCATTCGCTATTCCAGATTTCCCCCTGTTTTCTATACGAACCATTATACCGAAAAATCTTTCATCTGCCTACAGGACTCCGTAGATACATCTCCGGTAGCCATAAAATAAGGTTCCGTTTGCTTTTGTTTGATACGGTCAAGCCTCACCCCTTTCTCCCCCACCCCATCGCCTGTTATCTTTTCCGCCCTGGCCGCCATCGCGCCATACACGGCTTATCCCTTAGTCTTTCGCCCCTCCCCCAAAGGGGTGTGGTATATAATCCTCACCGTAACCCCAGTATTTTATCTGTTCCCACCCAGACCGCCCTCGCACTATTCCCGGCTTATCCCGTAGTCTTTTACCCCTCCCCCAAAGGGGAGTGCGTAGCGAGAGGGGGCGCCAGCCCCCTCTCAAATTT
>CAYNDI010000007.1:2599-23142 GCA_964395955.1 uncultured Dehalococcoidaceae bacterium | reverse complement strand
ATGATTGAAGCCCATAACAAGGTTGTAGAACCGCCCGGAGAGGCCTGGCAGGACAGTAAGATATTCAACGAACTCGGCCGAAGGCTGGCCCCGCAGTGGTGGTTCGAGGACATCGAAAAAATGCTGGACCACCAGCTAAGGAAGGGCAACCTCACCTGGAAGGAGTTCAGCGAAAAGGTCGTTCATGCCAGGACGGGTAAAGACCAGCTTTATTATAAATATAAAACGGACTACTGGAGGAAAGGCGGCGGCTTTCCCACGCCGACCGGCAAGATGGAACTCTACTCCACGGTACTGGAAGACCTGGGGTATGACCCCCTGCCATACTTCCAGGAACCCGGCGAGAGCCCTATTTCTACGCCGGAACTGGCTAAAGAATACCCGCTCGTACTCTCCACGGGTTACCGGCAGCCGTTCTACTTTCTCTCGCAGTACCGTAATATCCCCTGGCTGCGAAGCTTCCAGAAAGACCCTGTAGTTCAGATACACCCCGAGACGGCCAAGAAATACGGCATCGAAGACGGAGACTGGGCCTGGATTGAGTCGCCCCGGGGTAGAATCAAACAACAAGCACGATTATTCCCCGGTATTCACCCGGGGGTGGTTATGGCTACCGCCAACTGCTTTTACCCCGAGGAGCCGGGGCCTTTACACGGGATGTTGAAGTCCAACCCCAACGTGCTGACTTCTAATAATCACTGCGACCCCATGTACGGGTCGCCGGACCTGACCGCCCTTTTATGTAAAGTATATAAAGCGGAAGACGATAAATAAACAACAGCTGTCATTGCGAGCCATTCCCGAAGGGAAGGCGCGGCAATCCCATAGATGGTATTAGACAAGAGGTTGAGATTGCCGCGGTCGTAAACGCTCCCTCGCAATGACAAAAATGTGTACTTCGTTTATTCGAACGTAATTACATTACGCAGGGCTTTCCCCTGCACCACCTCTTCAATCGCCTCGTTTATTTTATCAAGAGGATAACGAGCGGTGATAAGCTCATCAAGTTTAAGAACCCCGGCTTTATAGAGTTCCACCAGTTTGGGGATTTCCGTCTGCAGCTGCGTGGTGCCCATAAAACTGCCGGTCAACACCCTTTCACCCCCGATGAAGAAGAAAGGCGTAAAGCTGATTTTATCCTGGAAATTGGGGATGCCGACAATCACCGTCATGCCGCGCGGGGCGGACATGGCAAATCCCTGCTGGACCACCTCGGCGCTGCCGACGGTCACGAATACGTAGTCGGCCCCTTCTCCTCCGGTCAACTCTCTCACGGATTTCCGGGCATCCACCTTGGACGAGTTGATGGTATGTGTAGCGCCGAATTCCCTGGCGGCCTTGAGCTTGTTGTCCGATATATCCACGGCAATGACGGGATAAGCCCCGGATAGAGCCGCTCCCTGCACCGCGTTAAGACCGACGCCACCGACCCCGATGATAACACAGCTGCTCATTACCTCCGGTTGGGCACGGTTTATTACCGCCCCGAACCCGGTAATAACGCCGCAAGCAAGCAGCGACGCCCGGTCCAGCGGCATATCGGCGGGGATTTTCACCACCTGAGACTGGTCGACCACGGTGTACTCGGCGAAACTGCCTATCCGGTAAGCCTGTAAAAGCATCTCTCCCTTTTTATTATGCATACGGCCTTCGGTATCCAGGGGCCACTCCGCATTGCACAGGTGGCTCAGACCCGTCAGGCAGTAGCGGCACTTGCCGCAGGAGGCCATCAGCGTACAGACAACCGGGTCTCCCTTTTTAACAGTGGTCACGCCTTCTCCGACTTCCTCGATATACCCGGCGGACTCGTGCCCGCCCACGACGGGCAGCTTGCCCGGTATCTCTCCCATGAATAAATGAATATCGCTGTGACAGACGGCTGTCGCCGCCAGCTTCACCTTTACCTCTCCCGGCTCGGGAGGGTCGATGTCTACCTCTTCAACGACCAGAGGCTTCCCGGTCTCATAACATACCGCAGCTTTCACGTTGACCTCCTCAATACAGCAATTTTTCCTGGTTATAATCAGTTTATTTTCCCCGTGTCATAAAGTCAAATATTTTTTGACAAAGCGGGAGCCCCGTATCTAAGATAGTTGTACCCCTTGAAAGGAGATACTTGAATGGGAAAAGGAATGATACTATACATGGTAGCTACCGAATCTACCGCCGAAAAGGACGAGGAATTCAATAAATGGTACGACGAAGTGCACGTTCCCATGCTTTTTACTTATAAAGGCATCAAGAAGGCAACCCGCTATAAATTAATCAGTGTCATGGGTGAAAACAAAGGACAGGCCAGGTACCTGGCCTGCTATGAGTTCGAGAGCGAGGAAGCACTGGACGGTTATGTAAAAAGTCCTGAACTGGCCGCGGCCCTGAAAGATACGGAGGAGACATGGAAGGATGGGGGATATACCAAAACCTGGAGGGCAGCTTACGAGTCGATACAGACATGGGAGAGGTAGCTGTGTAAAAAGAATAGTCTGAAAGTAATTTACTTGTCATAGCTGATTGATTTGTTTTACTATCTATGTAAGAACGTAAAGATAATAACTAGCGTTTACGCAGGGGACGGTTGATGGCAGTAATAGAACCCAGCTGGTGGGATTCTTCGACTACATTTAAGAAATGTGCGACCGAGAAGTTTTCTTTTATTCTGCTGAGTCTCTTTGATTTAGGTCTGACGATTCTGGCAATATCTCTCGGCTTATGGGAAATAAATCCAATAGTGAGATTTCTTGTACAAGTACCGGTATTGCTGGTGGTGGTTAAATTGATAATCCCGGTGCTGATTGCCTGGGTAATGCCGGGCAGGCTGCTCTGGCCGTCAATCGCCGCCCTGGCTCTCGTTGTCATCTGGAACATCAAGGAGCTGGTAATCTTCCTGGTATAGGGATATTATCTTGTTCCACTGGGCATTAATGATTCTTCCTTCTGATAAAGGCTCCCCATCGTTTCCAGGTAAAGCCTGGCGGCGCTGACTCTCAGGTGTTTCGTATTATAATCTGGATCTGCCTTGAGCTTACTGTACATGCTGTTCAGGTGGTGCTCGACGGTCTTAATATCGATGAAAAGGGTATTGGCAATGGCCGAGTTGGTATAGCCCTGTGAGAGCAGGCTCAGGATTTCCAGTTCGCGGGTGGTAAGCTGCTTCAGGAACGGGCATTCCGGCTTACCGGCAAACATAAAAGTAGCCAGCGGCGGATCGAGGATGACCTGCCCCTGGCTGACAGCTAGAATAAACTGGCACAGCTGGTCGACTCTATCCAGGGATTGCTTTAAGAAGAGAGCCAGACCGCTCTCGCCGCAAAGCGCCAGACGGCGTAATAGTTCAATATCCTGAGAACTGTAGAAGACGATTAAAATGACTATCCCCATCTTAGGATAGCTGTTCCTGATTTGCTCCAGTTCTTCAATAATATCAACATCAAGTTTTTTAACGCTCAGCAGCAGGACATCCGGGCAAAGCTCGGATACCGCTCGCATCATGGCGCCCCGTTCGTCGTTTTCTGAAACCCGCAGTACCTCGATGTTTTCCCGCGGCGACAGTACATTACGGTACATCTCACGGTAGATTTCCTGTTCTTCGACCACGTACAAGCTGACGGTTCCCGACTTTGTCTCATTCATGTTCATACCTTTCATCTGCTTACTTTTCTTATTCACTTTTCCTCACCAATCCTCACTTTTCCTCCCACTGACAACATCTAAGATTGTAATCTAAATATATAAAGAGATTAATAAAGATTCATAAATAACCCATTAAAATATCATTAACAATTCATTATTTTTTTATATCTTTATATACCAGCCAGTATCTGTTTCTGATTCTGCCACCGGATACCTTAATTTGTAATAGATGCTGTCCCCCATATCTTCTCAGGGATTTCCTTATTTTCTTATTGCGTAATGCACCCAGACGATATTCAGAAAAAAGACGTGTCAACATTGGGGATGGTCTGGTAGTCACTGATGTCTATCAGAGGTAGATTGAAATATCCATGTCATTTTTGAGGGAGGAAACCGTGATGAACAGACTTGTGAGAGAGCGGTTGGAGAATCAGCGGGGCATCACCGGTATTGAAACAGCCATTATCCTTATCGCATTTGTAATCGTGGCTTCGGTGTTTGCCTATGTCGTCCTCTCGGCCGGTTTATTCTCCACGCAGAAAGCCAAAGAAGCCATCCATGCCGGTCTGGAAGAAGCCCAAAGTACTATCGAGATAAAGGGCAATATATACGGCAGAATGGAAAGTAGCGTTTTACAGGAAGTATATTTTACCCTGGCTACAACCACCGGTGGTGATACCATCGATTTTACTCCACCCACCACAGGAAACTATACCAATCTTGTGGTCATCTCCTATAGCGATGCCTACCAGATATTCCCCTCGATTAACTGGACGTTGACCAAGCTCAATACCAACGGCCCCGATAATCTGCTGGACAAGAACGAGTTGTTCATGATTACCGTAGACCTGAGGATAGTAAGCCAAAATGCCACCGCGGAGCAGTTGCCCGGGCCGTATCACGAATTCCAGCTGGAAGTGAAGCCCCCGGTCGGCGCGGTACTCGTCCTGGAGCGGACCATTCCCGCCAGGGTTGACCAGATTGTCAATCTGTATTAACAGGCAGGCAGTTATTCAGGATAGTCCTGATAAACAGTAATCAACGTATAAAAAGGGAACGTATATATATAATGTTATTTCATCCGAGAGGCACTATCCAACGGAGGATAGTCCCTGGCCTTCAACACAGATATTTTCGCCGTGACTATCATGGCACATCCACTACTTATGAGCCGAATACGGTATTCCCGGAGAACGCGATGTTTCCTGGATAAATCGATATCCATGATAAACCGGAAAATACGGGTAAGGAGGACAAATAAAGATGTGAATATCAGGTGTAACGACTGAAGATAAAAAGAAAGAATACGGAAGGGGGTGATGCTTCAAGGAATAGTAAACGGTTGAGGAAAGCAATGAAACCTACTCTTTACCAGAAAAATTCCCAATAACTAAGGAGGAAAAATGTACAGAAAGTATTTCAAACATGAGAAGGGTATTACCGGTCTGGAGACCGCCATTATCCTGATTGCCTTTGTCGTGGTCGCCGCGGTGTTTGCCTACACGGCATTATCCGCCGGCCTCTTCTCCACACAAAAGAGTCAGGAAGCCGTCTACTCCGGACTCAAGGAAGCCCAGAGTACCCTGGAGCTTAAAGGCGGCGTTATCGGCATTGCCAGCACCGGTTCCAGCGGCAATATCTCACAGTTAAAATTTGTCATCGCCAACGTACTGGGTGGCGAGCCGGTCGATTTCACCCCGCCTCTCGATGGTAATAATAACGGCCTATCCGATAACAATTCTACGAACGTAGTCGTAATCAATTACACGGACCAGGATCAAACCGCGGAAGACCTCTTCTGGACCATTTCCAAGCTGGGGAACGCTGATACTGACGATCTGCTAGAGGCCGAAGAAAGGTTTGAGGTAACCATTGGTAGCGCGACCGGTAACCTTCTTGATTGTCTGACATCGTCCAACCTGACGGTGAAGAAGACATTCAACATCGAAATCCTGACGCCGGGCGGCGCTACTCTGAACATCGAACGCACCACTCCCGCCTGGATGGATGCTATCGTCAACCTGCGCTAAAGATGTTCTTACCCGATACAACAACAAATAAGGAGGAAAAATGTACAGAAAATACTTCAAACACGAGAAGGGTATTACCGGTCTGGAGACCGCTATCATCCTGATTGCCTTCGTCGTGGTGGCCGCGGTTTTCGCCTATACCACGTTATCTGCCGGCCTCTTCTCCACACAGAAGAGTCAGGAAGCTGTCTACTCCGGACTGAGGGAAGCCAGGGCTACGCTGGAGCTTAAGGGTAATGTCATTGCCACCGCCAACGAATCCGGTTCAAGCGGCAGAGTCCAGCAGATAAGCTTTATTGTGGCTAACGTACTCGGCGGAGAGGCTATTGACTTCACCGAGCCTACTCCCACCACTGGCTCTGGTGTATCTGCCAATACCAGTAGCAATAAAGTAGTTATTAACTACGTTGACGAATACCAGACGGTTAATGACCTTTACTGGACGCTTGAAAAGCTGGGCGGCACAGATTCAGACGACCTGCTGGAAAGTAACGAAAAATTCAAGGTTACTATCGGCAGCGATACGGCCGGTTCTGACGGGGGTAATCTCATCAACGCCCTGTCCGTCCGCAATCTGAATATCAATACCGAATTCAGCCTGATAGTCCAGACACCTATCGGTGCAGTGCTGGAAATCGAACGCACCATACCGGCATTCATGGACATAATCATGAACCTGCGCTAATAAAGGAGTGCAGATGCAAAGAGACCCGGGTGGGGGTTTAGGCAACGACCCCCGCCCGGATTATCCCGGGATATCAGTGGGTGCTACCCGCTTTCTGAAGCTGTGGGAGCTATGGATGATAGTCGCCAGCATCCGCTCCGAAGGAATAATGGAGGTCTGTTTTGGACAAGGCCGTAACTACAGCTCTACTTATTATAGCGGGGGTTGTTTGTATGATATTTGTCTTTAACAGTGTCTATCCGATGGTGAACCGCTCCAGCCAGGCCATGGTAAGCATGGCTGAGAAGGTTGACGAACGGATGAAAAGCCGGATAAACATTGTTCACGCGGCAAGTACTGCCAACCGCACGTCTGTTTATCTGTGGGCAAAAAATATAGGTACACAGCGTATTATCGGTGTTGATGATTGCGACCTTTTCTTCGGTCAGGAGGGTGCTTTTGAACGCATCCCCTACACGGGAGAAGTAGAAGACACCTACCCGCAGTGGGACTATAGCCTGGAGAATGATACCGAGTGGAAGGCAAGTGCAACTTTAAAATTGATTATCACTTTCAGCAGTGACCCGGGTGCAGGGACATATTTTGTCAAGCTCATCATACCCAACGGTATTTCTGACGAATATTATTTCAGCATGTAACGGAGTTGATCATGGAGACAGTAATCGTCTCATTAATATGTATAGCCCTGGTAGTGTTCGGCGGGATGGCAATGTCCCAGGGTTTCATGACATCAGTCGATACCAGCACTACCGGATTAGGTGAAATAGGACAGCGAGATGAAACGATAATACGTACCGAATTATCGACGGTCAGCACCAGTTTGCCTTCGGCTAATACTCTCGAAGTTACACTCGAGAACACCGGACAGGTCAAACTGGCTGATTTTGATAAGTGGGATATCATCGTCCAGTATTATGATGGCACCGGGAGTTATTACACAGAATGGCTTCCCTATACCGAAGCGGCACTGGGTGATAACCAATGGGAACTGGCCTGGATACACCTCGATGGAGCGACTGAGGTGTTCGAGCCTAATGTACTAAATCCCAAGGAACAGATAATGATAAGGGCACAAATAAATCCGGCGGTAGGTTCCAATAGCACCAACATGGTGGTTGTAGCCACGCCAAGCGGTATTACAGCTTCTACTCAATTTTCACCATAAGCGGCAGGGCCGCCGCTGGAATTTGATACAAGGAGAAGGAAATAAAAACCACAGGGGTAAAACAAAGGAGCCGGTAATATGGCGACGATTCTCGTCTCCATCATTTGTATAGCCATGATTGTCGTAGGAGGCATGACATTGTCCAGCGGAATCCTGACATCAACGGATGCCGCAGCTATAAGCGTTGATGAAATCAGCTTGAGAGAAGGCGAGATAGCCAGGACCGACCTGAATATCAGCCGCGGTACGTATCTTTCCTGGGCAGACCTGCTGCGGGTAACCGTGGAGAACGACGGGCAGACCAAGCTGGCCAGTTTCAGCAAGTGGGATGTCATTACCCATTATACCGATGGCGCTGCCTATCATTCCGAATGGCTTCCTTATACCACCGGAGAATTAAATAACAACGAGTGGCAGAAGGCCAGAATCGGTCTGAACGGGCCATTGGAATATTTTGAGCCGGAAATACTGAATCCCGGCGAAGAACTGGTCATACTCGCCAAACTCAATCCGCTGCCGGGCAGCAATACCACCGGCGAAATAACCGTCGCCTCTCCCAACGGGATTAATGACTCCATATCTTTCCTTAATCCCGGATACACGTTACTCACACCACATTCGGAGAATATTACCATAGCTGGTACCCGGTATTATGAGCTCGCGGAAGCTGCCCCGGCGGACGGCACCGCGGCCGCCTTTTATACGGAGTTCGCTAAAAATGAGGGCGGTGAAAAAATCCTTGAAAACGAAAGCCAGAATTACCGTCCGGCCAGACACATCTTCCCCCTTATCGGTATCGAGGAAATACCGGAAGCGACCTGGACGGCATATTACCGGGGTTATGTCTTTGGAGAGGGCGAGTTCCCGCAAGGTGACGGCGATGTCTGGTTTATCATCGATATCACCGTGAGAAAAGCCGATGGTACTCTAAGAGAAACCATCGCCAGCCGCGTCGCCGAAGCCCCTATAGATAAAAATGAAGAAGGCATCTGGTTAACTAAAAGCGGTACATATTCTTTCCCCGGCTATACGGTAGAAGATGAAAGTGACTACCTCGAGATAGATTATTACGGAAAGACGGTGCTGGGGCCGAATGGCGATTGGGGGTATATGGAATTAAGCGTGGATGACAGCACGCTGCCCCTGACCGACCAGACCAGGATAGAAGGTTAATCGAGGGGATATTATGCTGGAAAAGCTGAAACAACTGATATTAAGAAAGAGCGGCAAAGGTAAGAAGTTTACCAAGGGCATGATGAGCTTCGATATGTACTACCAGCTTTCTTACATGTCCACCATCGCCGCTGCCGGTGTGCCGCGCGACCTGGTTTTTGAGCGTTCCGCCGAGCTCCAGTGCGCCTCAGCCGAGTATTTTAAGAGAGTTGAACTCGCCCGCCAGCGATTGAAATATGATTATGCCCGGGCCTGCCGCGCCGTGGGAGAACCCTGTAAAGAACCAGAAATAAAAGGCCTGCTGCTGCGTTTGTCCAGTTCGCTTATTTCCGGGGAGCCCGAAGCCGAATTTCTCACCAGGGAAGCCAGTGCTGTAGCCGAAGACTATCAAAATGAATACGGCAGGAGTCTGGAGGCATTGAAGATGTGGACGGACGCCTACGTTTCGCTGATCCTGGCGGCGGTACTGGTTGTGGTTATCGGTATAGTCTCTACGATGATATGGAAAATCGAGACTACCCTTATTCTGGGTATGGCTTTTGTCGCTATCGGCACTACCGTCGCTGGCGTCTGGCTCATCTGGCTGGTATCGCCGAAAGAGCCTACCATTTTAAGATGGGCGGGCTCCAAGGAACAAAAACTCGGCAGGAAGCTCTCCAAACCAATTTTAGCCGCCGCGGTAATTACCTGTGCTTTCTTCTTATTGACCGGTCAAAACCTGGGGCTGGCATTGCTGGCAATCGCCGCCATGGTCTTCCCGATAGGCTTTATTATGTCATCGGATGATAAAAAAATACACAAACGGGACTCCGAAGTGGGCACGTTCCTGCGCTCTCTGGGCGGCGTCTGCACGGCACTGGGCACGACGGTGAATTCCGCGCTGGGCAGGATTGACCTTAATGCCATCAACGTCCTTAGAATTTCGGTGAAAAACCTGCATACCAGACTTACCGCCGGTATCAGGTCAAGGCTGTCCTGGAAAAAATTCATCGACGAGACCGGCAGTGAGCTGGCTAACCGCAGCGTGGGCATGTTCTATGACGCCATCGAGGTAGGCGGTGCGGCGGGGCAAGCCGGTCAGCATGCTTCGGCATTCGCCGATAAAATAGCTTTACTCAGGGCAAGACGAAGGACGGTATCCGGTCCTTTCAAGTGGCTTTGTATCACCATGCATACCGCCGTGGTTATCATCCTCGTTTTTATCACCGAGGTTATCGTGGCTTTCGGAAATATGGTTGGGCAAGCCCAGGAAGTCATGCCTAAAGTTTCCGGAGCCCCTTCTATAAGCTCTTTTTCCAGTTTCAATCTCACCGGACTGGAGCTAATGCATACCCTGGTATTACCTCTGGTATTGATATTCACCGTGGCCAACGCTATCGTACCCGTCATGGCGGAGGGTGGCAGCAAATACAAAATACTGAGTAACCTGGCAATTACCGCGGCTATATCCGGCGGCGCTTTGCTTCTTCTGCCGTCATTAGCCACGGCGTTATTTCAATCAGTTTCGCATATGTAAGGAGGTAACATGGAACCGGAAAAAAGCATCGATGAAATTGAGGCTGAATTACAGGAAGTCAGGGATGAATTGAAAAGCATCCTCTTTGACATCCGCACCCATTTGATGGAGGTGCAATCTCCAATCCACAACGACCCGAAGAGTGAAAGACTCCAGGAAGAATTAAAGACGGAAAGGGGGTAAAGGACAATGGCAGGGGATAAAAGACTTGAGACCATGCAGGATGAACTCAAACTGCTCAAGGGAGAACTGAAGCAGTCGCTGTCCAGCGTACGTGACTACCTGCTAAACCTGGAGCTTCCCACCTCCGAGTTCTCAAACATTCTGGAAGCTCTCGGCGGTGGTGAAGGGCAAACAGTGACCATGTCCGGCACCCTGGGCACGCCGATGGATAACAAACCGCCCGAAGAAACCCAGCAGGAATTTATTGAATCAGAGCCGCAGGAGATACCTCCCGAAGATGAAAACCTGATTGACGTGGAAGAACCTCCGGACGATGAACATCCGGAGGATGAACCTCATGCACCGGTAGAAGACAGCGTTGTCAGTCAGAGTCAAGAGTCGGGACAGGAAGAACCGAGGTTTGCCGAAGATGAGCCTGCCGAGGATATTCGGCCCGGTGAGGACACCCGGTTCGATGAGGACACCCGTCCTGAAATTTCTGAGGAACCGGAGGGAGCTTTACAGCCGGAACTCGAGTTACCGCTGGGGGATAACCGGACGACGGAGTTTGACAGGACTCTTGCCGAGGCGAGTCTGGCGACACCGAAGGTCAACATGCTGGCAAACCTGATAACCTGGGCGGCTAAAGCCAAGAAAGAAATAGGCTACGACCAGCTGGCTACATTTCTGGAGGTATACGGAATCAGCGGACATCTTTCTTCCGAGCTGAAAGAGGTTATCATCCACCTGGCGGAAATAACCACCGACAAACCTGAGATCGCCAACAATCCCGAGGTCTGGAGCCAGACAATGCTGTCACTGCACGGTATACTCACCGGAGGCGACGCCCCGCTTCATCCGCTGGTGCCGGTTCTGACGGATAGCAACGGGGATGAACCGCTTACCGAGGAGGAATCAGCCGGTGAAGAAGAACCGAAGGAGATGCCGATAAAATTAAAACTGGTATTTCCCAATGGTGACGGCAAGAGCAAGGAATTCTGTATCAACCTCACTCCCGAGGAAGATGATAGCGAAGAAACTACCCAACAGAGTAAAAATTAAGAGCTCCCCAACGAGAGAGGTGATTAGTCATGGCAGCGGATAAAAAAAAGAAGGAATTTATCATTACCGCCGTACCGGAAGTGGACGAGAAACTCGGTGGAGGCATTCCGCTGGGTTCTCTGTGTCTTGTCGAGGGACACTCCGATTCAGGTAAAAGCGTCCTGTGCCAGCACCTGACCAACGGCACCCTGATTACAGGTGAAATTTCAGTGGCTTATTACACCACCGAGAATAATATCAGGAGCCTGATAAGCCAGATGGACTCACTGGCGATGGACGTAATAGACCATTTCCTGGCGGACCACCTCCGTATTTTCCCACTTACCTTCCGTAGTAACATGCAGGGCGGACAAAAACCGTTCTATGTCCTGACCCACCACTTTTCGCGTCTGCCGCAAGACTACAAACTTATCATCGTAGACTCTATCACCCTGTTGATAGCCCATAGCAACCCGGTGGCTATTATCGACTTTTTCTCAAGATGCAAGGACCTGTGCGATGAAGGCCGGACGATAATCGTGGTAGCCCACTCATACGCTTTTGAGGAGGATATTCTTTCCCGGACCCGCTCGCTGTGCGATGCCCGCTTCAAGCTCCGCCTGGAGCAGGTGGGGGACAGCATGATAAAACTCATGGAAGTCCTGAAGGTGCGCGGCGCCGAGCGACCTACCGGAGATGTCGTTAGTTTTGATATCGAGCCCAAACTCGGCATGAGGATAATCCCGCTCGCTAAAGCCAGAGTCTAGGAGACTAAATGATTCTTCTGCCGTTTGAAATTAAGCCCTGTTCCGGGGAATGCGGGAAGGAATGCGGGGCCAAGCTGGAAAGCTGCGATTTGTACGCCAAGCTCCCGGCTGAGCTCCAGGAAGTCTGTAAAGAGAACCCGCATTTACTCCAGTACCTGCGCATACTAACCGAAAATAATATCGATATACCGCAGTATTACGAGAAAGTTACCCGGAGTTTGAAAGGGATAAAGAACCCCAACCTGATATATGATGTCGGCAATGGTGTTTTTGTCCACGTGCTGGCCAACCCGGAAGATATCAGGGACCACTATATTGCCGTTGAACCGAGTATTATCGATGCCCAGGAAAATACCCTCGATGATATAGAACTGCGGCTGGCCGAGTATGTCGAGGAGCTGGAAGGAGTTAACGATTCTTCGAAACGACTGGAAATTATCATGGGAATCGTGGACAGGGTAGTCTCGGTAAACGGCCATAAAAGCCGCCAACCGGAGAAAGAGAACGACAAGAAGTCTGATTCATCCAAGCCCAGGAAGGACAAAGGTAAGATTCACGTCACTAAATTCCAGTACAACAGTCTGCGCTACCTTCTCCGGCGTAAACTGGAAGGAATGGGAGTTATGGACCCCATGATACTGGACCCCAATATAGAAGACATTTCCTGCTCCGGACTGGGCAATATCTTCGTGGAACATAAAATATTCGGGGGTCTCCGTACCAGCATCGGATTTGACACCAATGAGGCGCTGGACAAATTCGTCATCGAGCTGGCCGAGGGCATCAAGCACCCCGTTACCTTCCGCGAACCGGTAGTCGATGCCACCCTGCCGGACGGCTCTCGTATTAATATCGTCTACGGTACCGATGTCTCCAAGAGAGGCAGCAACTTCACCATCAGGAAATTCAGCGATACCCCTTTAAGTATTCTGGAGCTTATCCAGTTCGGCGCTCTTAATTATGATATGGCCGCCTATCTTTCCATCATACTTCAGGAAGGCATGAACGTCTGGGTATCCGGGGAAACGGCTTCCGGTAAAACCACTTTGCTGAACGCACTCACCACCTTTATCCCGCCGGAGTCCAAGATAGTAAGTATTGAAGATACGCCGGAAGTCCAGGTACCGCACCACAACTGGATTCGCGGGGTAACCCGCGGCTCGAATAAGGGAGGCGATGCCTCGGAAGTATCCATGTTCGACCTGCTCAAGGCTGCTTTGAGGCAGAGACCGAATCTTATCATCGTCGGTGAGATTCGTGGCGTCGAAGGGGCTATTGCCTTTCAGGCTATGCAAACCGGTCATGCCTGTATGAGCACGTTCCACGCCGCATCGGTATCCAAGCTTATCCAGCGTATTACCGGCAATCCTATTAACGTGCCCAAGACCTATGTCGATAACCTTAATGTCGTGGTCATCTGCCAGCAGGTCCGTCTGGCTAAAGGCGGACTGGGCCGGCGAATAACCAGCGTTAACGAAATAGTCAGCTATGATTCGATAGGAGATTCATTTTCATTTATTGAGACCTTCTGCTGGAATCCCCTTGACGATTCCTTTCTATTCCGCGGCTACCAGAACTCCTACCTGCTGGAAAATAAAATAGCCCCGCGGCGGGGATTACCGGAGGATAAAAGAAGGCAGATATATAAAGTACTTAAACAGAGAGCCGATGTCCTGAAACGTATGCAGGAACAGAAAAAATCTAATTTCTATGAAGTCTACGCAATATTAGCCAAAGCATACCGCGAAGGATATTTCCGGTAAGAATATTCAGAAACTCGGCAGGCATATCCTGCCGGTGGGGAGGTCTTAAATGCGTTTTAAGAGTTTGAAAAGTATCACACTGGGTAAACAAAAAAAGGAACCGGATAAAGATGAAGATAAGTTCAAAGCTATTGCGTCAGACCGTATTGCCAATATGGAAAAACGTATACACGGCAGAACCAAAGAACTGGAGGAAAAGGCTAAGCAAATACAGAACCTTTCACCTGAATCCGATATATCAGAACTGAACGGAGACATACCCAAGGGACCGCACGGGCCGTTAATTGAACTGACCCCGGAAAATGATGCAAAGCTGGATGAGGAAATAAAGCTGTCTGATGTAATTGGAGTTGATGAATCCGATGATGAAGATGACGAAGACGGCATAAAGCTGGTTGAGGTGAGTACTGCTTCAGTGATACCCCCGGAAATTGATGAAGAAGCTAAAGCCACGGACTCCAACCCTCCGGAAAATGAGGGGGAAGCCCAATCTGCCGAAGCCGGTGCCAATCCGCCCGATACTCCGGAAAAGAAGGATGAACTCAAGCTGGATGACAGCAGTGATTCTCTGGGTGACCTCTTTGGTGATGAGGAAGAAGAGGAGAATCCGCTGGCAAACCTTATCAAATCACTACCCGACGTCAGCGCTCAGGAAATAATCGATGATTTAAATGAGATAAAGGGAATAATAAAGGAATGGCAGAAAAAATGAACCGGATATACCATAAGTTCCGCAGATTTCGTCCGAAGGGACTGGGGGAATACCCCGACAAAATAAAGGGTTATCTTGGTTGCGACCGAAATGCGGCAGATGTAGCCTGAAATTGTCAGGAAATTGTACCTAATTACCCTGGAATATCCGTGCTATAAAAGCCGGTCGCGACCCGGATAATAACCCGTTCCCCGGACAACTGGGGAGGTTAATATATGAACAATAAACATGTAAAAAAGGGACTGTGGACAAATATACACTTCAGGTATATTATCGCCATCACGGTGTTCTGCTCTCTTGTTTATTATCTACCTAATATCAGCCATCAACTCGGCTGGACGTCCCTTTATAATTCCCTCAACGGCCTGCATGATTTCTACGGGATTGACTTCCTGGGATTGATATTCTTCGCTCCGGTGGTTTATACGGCCTATATGCTCGGGGTAATACCGGCTATACTGGCAGCGCTCGTGGCTATGTTTATACTGCTGCCCCATTCCATACTTTATGACAATTATCCGAGCGCTCTATTCAAGCCTACCGCTTTCGTTATTATCCTCAGTGCCGTGGGTGCCGTGGTAGCCATGCTGCAAAAGAGTGAGGCGCAGCATCGCCAGAGGATGAAAGAGATGAAATGCCTCTACGATATCGGTATGGCCACGGGGGAAAGCCGTTCTCTTGACGAATTTCTCATCAAGGTTGTCGCACTGATCCCCTACGCGATGCAATCGCCGGAGGAAACCAGTGTCAGAATTACCGTTCATGACCAGGAATATAAAAGCCCCAATTTCCAGAAATCCTTCAGCAAAATAACCGATAATCTGGTAGTCAGCGGCGAAACGATAGGCCTTGTAGAGATATATTCAACCCGCGATAATCCCTATTTAAAAAAGAGGAATCACCTGACCAAAACACTCGTCGAAAGAATCGGCGGGGCTATCCGGCAGATGGAACTGGAGCAGTCACTCCGGAACTACTACGAACAGCTCGAAAATGAAGTCGATATCCGTACCAAAGACCTGGAGCAGGTCCAGGAGAAGCTCATCCGCTCCGAAAGACTGGCGGCCGTCGGGGAACTGGCTTCCGGGGTAGGCCACGAACTGCGCAATCCCCTCAACGTGATAAGGAACTGCGTCTACCTGCTTAAAATGACATACATGGAGAAAGATGACGAAGAGGCGGTGAATACGCTGACCGTCCTCGATAAACAAATCGATATCGCTAACAAAATCGTTACCGACCTGCTGGACTTCACCCGCATTACCCCGCCGTCACAGGTCAGGGTTGATATCAAGAACATCATTAATGAAAGCCTGTCCTGGATAACGGTTCCCTCTCAGGTCACCGTTAAGGCGAACCTCAACGGTCATGCGCAGGCAATAAGGACCGACCCCGAACAGATAAGCCGCGTCTTCGCCAATCTAATCTCCAACGCCGTACAGGCTATGAGCGTGCCCTCACAGGAAAAGGGGGCGAAACTGAATATAGATACCGACGAGAAGGATGGCTTTCTCTGTGTGAAATTCCGGGATAACGGAGGCGGTATTAAGAAAGAAAACCTCGATAAGATATTTGAACCGCTTTTTACCACCAAGCCGAAAGGCATAGGACTTGGCCTGGCCATATCAAAAAGGCTTGTTGAACAGAACGGCGGTAGTCTTGAGGTTGCCAGCCGGATAGGCCGGGGAACAACATTCACAGTAAAACTACCGATAGAGAAAAGGAGTGAAGCCTAGATGAATGATGAACTTGCGATTTTAGTGGTCGACGATAATGAAGACTTGCTCGAGACATTCGCCATGATTTTAAAACGGCGGGGTTTTTTTGTAGAGACCGCCGGTAACGGAGCGTCTGCCGTCGCTAAATTTAAATCTCAGAACTATGATATCGCGTTAATGGACATCGTCATGCCCGAGATGAACGGCGTGGAAGCTTTCCGGAAAATAAAAGAAATGCAGCCCGGCGCCACGATAATACTGATGACTGCCTACTCTGATGAAGAACTGATACAGCTGGCCAAAGCCGAAGGCGCCCGCCACATCGTCCATAAGCCAATCAGAGTCGAGCAGCTGATTGAGCTTATCATCAAGACAGCAAGTGACCAGCCGATTCTGGTAATTGATGATGATGCCGATATCTGTAATTCACTATCCAGGGTACTGGAACAGCAGGGATACAAAGTACTGACCGCCGGCAGCGGCGAGGAAGCTATCGCTATAGCTCAGAAAAACGCCTGCCAGATGGCCTTTATCGATGTTAAGCTGCCGAATATAGACGGACTGGAAACTCTGCTGCAATTAAAGGAGATTAACCCTGAAATCCTGACAATAATGATGACCGGATTCCGCAATGAGGTCAAAGAGGCACTGGAAAAAGCCCAGGCAGCCTCGGCGATAACCTGTCTTTACAAGCCGTTTGACCCCGCCGAAGCTACCGATATCGTAAAACAAATAGGTAAAAAAACACGTCATTCCGGGTGAATGGATGAAAGATAAAGAAAGCATTCTGGTAGTCGATGACGACCTTGATTTTCTGGAAATTATTAAACGTATTCTGGAAAACAAGGGATATATCGTCGATACCGCTCCTTCGGCTAACGAGGCGTTATCCCGGCTGAAAGAACGTTTCTTCAACGTGGCCATCCTGGATATCAGCCTGCCTGATGCCGATGGCACCGAGTTGATAACCAGCATTCTCGAGATACACCAGGATATGATCGCCATAATGTTGACGGGGCATTCCTCGGTACAGAACGCGGTAAAATCACTGACCCGCGGCGCTTTCGCTTATTTAGAAAAACCGCTGGACACATCCAATCTACTTTCGGTAATCGAACGCGGTCTGGAGAAACAACGACTGGTGATTGAAAACCGGCAGTTACTGGAAGAACTGGAAAAACATAACCGTGTCACCAATACCCTTCTTAACGTATCTCAGGTAGTATCGCAATCTCTCAACCTGCAGCAAATCCTGGATTCGGCGCTGGAGCGAGTCGTCCAGTGCACCGGCCTGGAAGCAAGTTTTATTTACATCAAAGAAAACGACCGTTTGATGCTCAAAGCTCATCACGGGCTATCACGCAGAATAACCGAAGCCATGCTTAAAGAAATAATCCTTGACGGGAATACTATGAGTCGTATTTTCAAGCAGGGCTTCCCCGAGACCGTTGAAGACATAAAAAAGCATACCGGTTCAGACCTAGATTTCTTGATTAGAGGAGGTTTCCGTTCCTTCGCGGGAGTTCCCTTGACCATCCTGGGAGAGAGTATCGGCGTGGTGGGATTAACTACCAGTTTCGCCGGTTACTTCAGTACCAATAATATAGAACTTTTTACCGGTATCGCCCGCGAGATAGCTATCGCCGTGCGCAATGCACAATTATACGAAGAAGCATCCAGCGTCAAGGCCCTGAGAGAACTCGATGCGATGCGTACCGAGTTCCTGGCGAACGTATCCCACGAATTACGTACGCCATTATCTGTAATCAAGGGTTCGGCGAACAGCCTGCTGCAGCCGGACGTGATTTTCGACGAGCAAACGAGGCACGATTTCCTGACATCGATAGACCGCGACGCCGATACGCTGACACGCCTGGTGGACGACCTGCTTATAATGTCACGACTCGAAGCTGAAGCCCTCGAGGTTAAGAAAAAACCGCATCAGCTTACTGAAGTAATCGACGCGATTAAAGACAGGCTGGAAAACCTGACCGCCAGACACCATCTTTACATTCAAATTCCCGATGAATTACCGCCGGTTCCCATCGATGACGGCCGTATCGGCGAAGTTCTCACCAACCTGGTAGAAAACGCCATGAAGTTCTCCGAGGACAACACCAGGATTGTTATTGAAGCGTGTTATAATGATAAAGGAGTGATTGTCAGCGTTTCCGATGAAGGCATCGGCATCCCTGCGGATTTACAGCAGAAGATATTCGAGCGGTTCTTTCAGGGAGAAGGCCGCAAGGCCGGACGGAGAAAAGGCACCGGTCTGGGACTGGCCATCTGTAAAGGGATAGTCGAGGCACACGGTGGCAAAATAAGGGTGGAAAGTGAACCGGGCAGAGGCGCTAAATTCAGCTTCACACTGCCCGTGGACTAAAGGGGGAACACAACCATGGACAAGAAACGTATACTAATCGTCGATGATGACCCGGCAATATTGAGATTGCTCGGGACGAATCTCAAAGCACGCGGTTACGAGGTAGTAACCGCAACCAACGGAGAGGAATCACTGGAAGAGGTGCAGAACAGCTTTATCGACCTCATCATACTCGACCTCATGATGCCCAAAGTAGACGGGGTGGAAGTCTGCCGGCGTATCCGTGAATGGTCCAGCGTACCGATTATCATACTCAGCGCCCGCGGCGACGAGAAAGACAAGGTAAAGTGCCTGGAACTGGGCGCGGACGACTACCTGACCAAACCTTTCGGTATCGCCGAGCTTCTTGCCCGGATTAAGACGGCCTTTCGCCACCTCGGCGACCCCACCGTGCCCCCGACCCAGGCGAACTTTGTCTGCGATGAACTTGAAATCAATTTCGCTAAAAGGCGTGTCATGGTAGGAGGCAAGGAAGTAACACTTACCCCCACCGAGTACTCCATGCTGCAGCACCTTGCCGTTAATTCCGATAAAGTCCTCACCCACAGTATGCTCCTGCAGAGTGTCTGGGGCAACGAATATTCATCGGAAAAAGAGTACCTGCGTGTCTTTGTCGGCCGGCTGCGCCGCAAACTGGAGCCGGACCCTAAAAATCCCCGGTATATCCAGACTATCCCCGGTGTCGGCTATCACCTGGCGACAACGAAATAAATCCGACTTTATCCCAACAAAGCAGTTTAAAGGGAGCTGTAACGGCTCCCTTTTTCATTTGTCTAATTCCCGTATTTAGGAGTAAAATCAGGTTAACCATTTACACATCATATAAACAGCCTTAAATACATACTGATGGATACACGATATCAAGAAATAAGCTACGGTTGGCAAAACTGCCCGAAGTCGGTACGGAGCAAGGTTAACGATATTCTCAACTCATACCGCCAGGCCTTCGGGGAAGACCTCGTTGGTTTTTACCTGCACGGCTCGCTGGCGATGGATTGCTTCAATCCTAGGTTAAGCGATATCGATTTACTGGCTGTCGTCCGATGCAAGCTAACCTTAGCGGCAAAGAAGGCAATTATTGACTACCTCCTCAGTATCTGCGACATACACGTTGAAATGAGTATCGTAACCATAAAAAGCGTGAAAAACATGGAATATCCAACTCCATTCGAGCTTCATTATAACTACGACCATCGTGAACAGTACGAGAGCGGAAAAGCCGATTTAACGGTCCAGCGATATGACGAGGATTTGTTACTACATTTCGAGGTTATACGACAACGCGGCATTTGCCTTTTCGGCACGCCTATTGAAGAGATGTTCCCGAAGATTACGAAGGAAAAATGTATCACCTCGATTACCAATGAGCTAGATTGGATAAATGAGAAATTCAACACCCTTCCGACAATATATATCGTGCTCAATCCCCGCCGTGCCATCGCTTTTCTCAAAGAGGGTGCTTTCATGTCAAAGAAGGAAGGCGGTAAATGGGCACTCGCTAACCTTCCCGCCCGGTTCTCCGATACTATCGGCCGGGCGCTGGCCGTCTATACGGGTGCCGAAGATATCGGACCTTACAATGATGATATTCTTCACGATATTATAGAGTATACCAGGAGAGAAATCGCTCAATTTTCGACCGGTCAAATAATAAAATAGGATTTTAGAAGGAGTTATTTATGGACGTTAAAGAAATGGAAGCCCGGCTCGGAGCGCTGGAGAAGAAGGTAGGTCTTCTGGATGATATTAACGAGGTAAAAAGGCTGCAGCGTGTCTATAGTTATTATGTCCAGCACAT
>CAYNDI010000007.1:0-2589 GCA_964395955.1 uncultured Dehalococcoidaceae bacterium | reverse complement strand
GTTTTGCCGACCATCCGGAGGTGAGGCTGCACTGGCTGGAAGGCACCTGGCTGGGCAAGGAAGGCGTTAAACGATACTTCGGCGTTGGCTCGAACAGGCCGGAACCGCCGCCCGGTTTCCTGCACCAGGTAATGCCCATTGCCGGCGTCGTCGACGTCGACCCGGACGGCCAGAGAGCCAAAGGACGCTGGTATTCATTCGGTGGAGTTTCCATACCGCGCCAGGAGGACGGCAAATTCAATTGCTCCATTGTCGGCGGTCTTTATGAAATCGAATACATCAAGCAGAACGGTGTCTGGAAATTCCTGACTATCGACTGGATTATTCCTTTGAACATTAAAATCCCGGGAGATGCCTGGGTACCGCCGGAAGCCATCGGCGAGACAATAATGGATTTCGAAGCGCCCGACCCCGACATCCCGCCCTCGTCCACCGACCCGCGGTTCCTCTCCGGCTATATCTTCCCCTTCCACTATAACCACCCGGTCACCGGCAAACCGACTTCCGAAGGGGACAAGAATTCGCGGTTGATTCAATCGAAAAACAAAGGTAAAAAGTAAATCTTTCTTTGGTATTTAAGAAAGAAATGAAATGATAAGGAGATTAATAGCATGGCCACCAAAACCAAATACGGAAAACGCATTTTAACCGAAAAGCTCATCCGGGATATACCCCATTACACCGGCAAGTCCATCGTGGCGCACGACGGCGAACTTGACGAGGACTGCAGCCTGGGTTATCACTGCATCTCCAAACCGATGTCCTTCGACCACCCGCACTCTCACGATTTCCCCGAGATGCTTTGCTTCATCGGGGGGAACCCGCTGGATATTACCGATTTCGGGGCGGAAATCGAGTTCACCATAGGCGGCGAAACGCACCTGATTACCAAACCCGCCGTCGTCTCCATCCCCGGTAATGTGACCCACTGCCCCATCAAAATCAAGAAAGTCACCAAACCCATTATCTTCATGGAGGTCTCGCTTACCCGTATCTGGAAGCCTTCCGGCCCGCCACCACCTAAAAATAAAGCGGCTACTAAAAAGCCTGCTAAAAAAGCGTAATATTCTTACCGATTTTAAAGACAATCCGGTATTTCGACAGGGAGGATTGATAAAATGGCTGAAAAAGTAAATCCCAATCCCCTCCCATATAACGCTATCCCGGAGGGATAATACACTATCCCGTGGTCTTTCACAGGTTAATCGCTACTGTTCATTTCCTCCCGCCGGATGCAAAAGCCTCTGTTTGTTTATATCTGATAGCTTGACGTTTAAAACGCTTGTTTTCTTTGTCTACTGCCTTCCCGCCGAATCATTAATAAGTTATTTATCTTATCTCCCGCCTCGTTTATGCTCCGTTTACCGCTCGAATGTTAGTCTTATATGTGTCAATAACGAGCCAAGGGAGGCAGTAATGATAGCTAAGACCAAGATCCTCACCATCAGCCGCGACCCCGTACTGGTGAACTTCGTGGAACGCGAACTCAGCGATGGTAAATACGAGACAGTCAACACCCAGCACAACGGTATCCAGCTTAAAGATATCATCGACGTCGAGCAGCCCAGCTTTATTATCCTGGATATCGTCATGCCCTCACTCGACGGAATCGGGGTATGTTTACAGCTTCGACAGTGGACGCAGACCCCCGTTATTATGCTCACTACCTGGGATACCGTCGACGGACAGGTCAGGGGACTTAACCTCAGTTCCGACAGCTATCTAACCGAGCCTTTCGATGGCGACATCCTGAAAAAACGGATAAAAGATACCCTGAAAAGACAGAACCACAGTGACCTTCAGCCGAATATACGCACCTACAGAAACTGAAAAGAATCATCAAGATACCGATTAATCGGGAGGAAAGGCAATATGATAATACTCTGGGTAAGAAAAAGAAAGACGGATGAGAAGAAACGCTCCCCCAAGAATGACAGGGATACTTTCCAGGAACACGACGAACTAATGAAGAAGTTTCGCTTCTCTCACCCGGACCCGGATATAAAAATAACCACACCCAAGAATATTCTGACCACGGACGGCAATTTACTGGCTCCGGTATACAGAGTGAAAATCGGGGAAAACACCCAGAATTAACTAATCTTCTTTTTGAAATCGACCCCCGAGTCTCTTACAACGTCTGATACTCGGGGTGTAATGAAAGCTCTCCTATAATAACAGGAGAGCTTTTTATATGTGGCTAGAGAGCCTCGTTTCTATTGCTACAACAAGTCCGAAGTGATACAATGGTGAACAGCAAATGTAGCCAGGGCCGCTAGCTCAATTGGAAGAGCAGATGACTCTTAATCATCCGGTTGGAGGTTCGAGTCCTCCGCGGCTCACCATCAATCCATCAAATATCTTGAAATTCGCGAGCAACATCCGCCTGAAATCCGGTGGATCTGTTTCGACTGTAAACATAATGATAGACTTGCCTATTGCAATTTAAATTTTTTTAGTATATAGTTAACATATAGTTCCAGTTTAGGTTAATGCGATCTTCTTGAAATAACCTTAGATTTCTATCAAGTATTGGATGACCCGAGCTCTAACTAATTATTAAGAGAGGAGGTCATCCGATGAGTTTTG
>CAYNDI010000006.1:752-26353 GCA_964395955.1 uncultured Dehalococcoidaceae bacterium | reverse complement strand
TGCCTTCGTAGGGCCAGGGAGAGTCGGCATCGTTGAACATTACCAGAGGAGTACCGGCATCAATACAATCTGATGAAGCTGAAAGCGTAAAATCTCCATTATCGCCATCTGTAAAGCAGTCGTCACCATTTTCGGATATACTGTGTACGTCTTTGTTCAACGCAGCTACATATGCAGGTACAGAGTTGTACTTACCACCCCATGAAGAGCCACCGAGTTCAACAACCTGATAGTTTTCCTCTGGGTAAAGGTTATTGTAATCAAAATCTATTGAGCTGGAGCTTGGAATAGTAATTAGCTCATAAACTTTGCTTCCAGCGATAATAATATTGTTCTTATATACATAGTTTCCCAATCCGTAATTTGACTGGGTGGCACCTTTGCCGCCAGCCGTTCCGGCGTAGTAGGTGTTGTGATAAGCATAGACTCTTCCATAAGAATTGTTCCCACACTTGAACATGTATCCCTTAACGTTATACATTACATTCCGAAAGACATAGTACGGCCCTTCTAATACGGGAGCCATAGCGATGCCTGCGTAGGAGTTTTCTATCCTGTTGCCCCAAATTCTGACATTGACTCCTCCGCCTTCAACCTGTATACCATCGTCCCTATCCCATCCATCGCCCAAATCTGAACTGAATATAATATTGTTATCGTAGATATCCGTATCGTACATATAACCAAGATCATCTTCAGGTCCGCCTTCAAAGCCGTCCCACATGCCATCCGCTATGGCGCTGGTAAAGGTATTTGAGTAGAACACATTGGCATTGCCGGCTTTCCAGTAGTAAACCCCATCTTGCTTGTAACCAATCTTTTCATCAATGTAGACTTCGTTGTATCTGTAGGTGTTATGGGAAGCAAGGCTTCTGAGCATTAGAGTACCCGGTCCGGCTGGGTTCAGGAAATAGTTATACTCGATAATACAGTAATCCGCACCCGCCAGTCTGATAGTGCCGCCGCTGCTATCGTAAGCGTCATCCTGGAATTTAAATCCTCTGATTCGGATGTAATTGCCGGAAAGATCGAATATATTGTCGACGGAATCATTACCGTCAATAGTTACACTTTCCCCCTGATATGGCATAAAGGTAATATAATTATTGGCGGTACCCGAGGTAGATACTGAAATGGAGGACGATATTGTATAAGTGCCGCCTCTAACCAACACGGTATCGCCCGCAGAGACGGAACTGGCTGCTTTCCCTATGGTTTTCCAGGGGTTTCCTTGGGAACCATCACCGCTGGAGTCGCTACCTGTGGTGGCGACATAGAGATAGCTGGTGCCGATTGGTGGGTCTTCTTCCCGTGTTGTGGTCGTACCGGTCACCGGATTGGTGCCGGCGACGTTATCATTATCGGAAAAGGTAACTCTTACTTCATAGGTGGTTCCGTCGTCAAGCCAGAAGATGCTGCCCCGGAACTCCTTGTCGCTTCTGTCGACATACATCTCGTGGGCGGTTTTCCATGCTCCCCCGGATTTACGGTATGTCAGTACGGCGCTATTGTTCCCGTTATCGTCTCCGGAATAGCTGGCAACAACGCCGATACATTTGATGGTAGGTACCAGAGAAATAGACCCCGTCGTTGTATCATTGCCGGCCGCTAGAACTGGAAGCGGTAGAACGGTAGACAAAAGGACGAAAGCAACAAAAAAGATTCCGGTAACCTTCAGCAGTCTCATTACAGTAAAGTCCTTTCCCAATGTACAAACAGGTACACTACTATAATATTAACGAACGTTACATTGGTCAATAGCCTTTTGGTAATGGTATGTTCGGTGCTCTCTCCTCTAATAGTGTACTCCGGTAGTATTTAGATATTATTAAGATTGCCATCAATGTTGCCTGGAAATTAACTACGTTTGCTGCCTGCCTCCCTTGTCCTGTCGGGTATATAAGTCAATCATGGAAAACACATTCCGGTGTCTAGAAAGGTCGCGAACAGGGCTTAAATTGTTAAAAACCCTTTGCAGGAGGGTAATATGGTGAACTTGTCGAGGATACTGAAGCTGGAAGAATCAGAAAATCTACTTACCTCTCCGGCAGTGCGCTGTGATTTTTCTGTATTCTACCGTAATGCCTGGCCGGTGTCAATGACGACGCGAACCTGTTGGTATATCAACGCAGTCTGAAAATAATCGGAATTCCGGCGAAAAATCCACTCAACCAACGTGAAAAAATTTTTCTTGGTTATGAATACAAGAGAGAGGTTTTTCTGAGTTAACTGAAATGTGAGCAAAATTCGTGAAAAGGGAAAAAGACTACTATCCCAGACTTTTCAGCGATGAACTGGTGCTTATAACTAATCTGGAGGACTTTGAAGCAGTGATTATCTCCAGAGTTTATAAATTACTCTTCCTTGCTCAAATTCTCCAATTAACTTGTGGTTTTTCAAGCAGCTGTTTTTTAAGATGAAATCAACGAATTCTTCATTGGTAAAGTTAACATATGCGCCTGCCATTTGCCGCTCCGTATAGACAGGCGGCTCAAAGTACATTTCGTTGACTTCTAAAGTGTGTAATAAACTCTTAAATTCCTGGAAAGATGAGTCTTCTTTTAAAAAATGATGAAAGACGTCTAAGACTAAAGCAATATCATATTTAATCGGTCCTTTGTTACCGATATCGAAAATACCTTGTTTGATAATCTCGAAATTTTTGTTTTCGGCTCTCCTTAGTTTTTCCAGGAAGTAAATATTTTCCGGATCATTTTCTACAGCAGTGCAACGAAACCCAATCTCCTCAAACCTGTGACAAAAATATCCCCAATGCGAGCCTATGTCTAAAAGAGTTTTGTTTCCACTATCCATATTGTTTTTAATAGTCTCAAATCTTGTATGGCCATGATGAGATGGGATACCTTGAAGATCAATATGCGTTAGAGGATTATATACTTTGTCACGATGCTTGTGTGCATAAATTTCGATTTCTTTTTTAAGTTCTTCCCAGGCACTATGACGTACGCTTATTGTCACCGGGACTTTTTCTATTCCTAATATTTTGGCGAATGCAAGGCGATGTCTTCCATCATTAAATATCAGATCACCATATCTTCCAATATTTATTGATATTTCATCGTCATTGTCACTATCAAAAAGTCTATCTCTTCCCCTTTCCTTTCGTTGTTGTTCTCGAGTCTTATAACCGTTTTGCTTGATATCGCTAAAGATTTTATCCAGTGAGGCGCATCTTTCATCAAGCTCTCGTTTGTTTATACACCCCCACTTTTTAATCCCTTTTTCTATCTGTCCAAGTACCCGCTTGTAAAAGGGTAGCTGCTCCCAGCTGGTCCCTTTTAGAACTCTTTCTTCATAAGACCTGTAGAAATCAAAATCAGAAAATTTTTTGTCTAATATATCCCAATCACCGCTGATTACTCTTCCCTTATCCCTGTAGCTATAACATGTAAGATTATTTTGGTTTCCCGGATTCGGTAGCTCTTGATATCCTTCGCTCTCCAGGACGAAGGCTATTTTTTTTGGGTCAACCCAGTAAACAGTATCATACTTTAGATAATTCCTTGTTGACTTTGAGCCAGAAAATACCAGTCTAAGTCTGTTTAGCCAGATGATTCTTGAACGCCAATACCTTAATATCGATACTTTCAAGCTTGTGGGAAATAGATTGACAATTTTTCTTAGAAACCGTGTTATCATATCTGCTTTTGATTGTTGAACATCTATATTTTTGATGGCTTAGTTTGATAGTAAATGCTAGCGCAGTCTTAATAATATCAGGGTTCTGGCGATAAACCTTTTCAACCATCTTGGGAGGAAACTCTTACCCGTCCTTATCAGGATAGAGCGCCCCTTTTTCTCCATTAGAGATTTTGGATAGGTCTTTAAGGCGGTGAATACGTACAGGAGGGCTGGACCTTTATGCCCGGTTCGGGCGGCTACTCTGGCCAGAAGGCAGTACAAGCCGAAGTGGGCTTTTCTCCGCATATGAGCGTAAAGTGGACCGACCTCGGGGTCATTAAAGATTGATTCCAGGACGGCGGTATGGGCTTTTTTTACAATTTCCACGCCGTTTTTAGCCGTCATGCTCTGGTTGTGCTCCCGGACTATTCCCAGCGGTTCCGCCAGGAGTCCCACGGAATAACTTTTAGCGAGGCGGAAGAGCATATCCCAGTCCTCGCTCATTCTAAGCGTGGTATTAAACAGCCCGATATTTTCAAAGCAGGCGGTGCGTACTATAAAATACCCGATACTGGGCTCCCCCAGAAGGAGTCTGATTATTTCATCGTTGCCGTCACTAATGTAGGTTGTCTTCGGTCCGATTAGCTTCTTCGACCGTAACAGATGGCCCCTGCCGTCCATAGTAAAGATTTGACCGTAGCAGAATCCTACCTCGGGATGGGGGTCCATGAAATCTATACATTTTTGCAGGGCATCTTTAAACAGGACATTATCCGAGGCAAGCATGGCGATGTACTCAGCCTGGGCAGCCTTGATACCGGTGTTTAAGGCGCCGGAGACACCCTGGTTTTCCTGGTATATATACCTGACGCGCGGGTCCTCGTAATTGCTAACTACCTCTTTAGTATTATCGATAGAGCCGTCATCGACCACAATCACCTCTAAGTCGCGATAGGTTTGTCTCAATACGCTTTCTATCGCCTCACGGACGAAGCCGGCCCGGTTGTAAGTAGGTATAATGACACTTATTCTGGGCATTATCTATGCCTTTTCCTGTGCTTTTTTCCCGAGGAGGTTCAACCAGAGGTCCTGGTAGTATGTGACCATTTGTTCCTGGCTGAATTCTGCAAGTACTCTGGCACGTCCTTTCTCTCCCATTTGATGAGCTTTTTCCGGGTTATTGAGCAGAGTGAGAATAGCTTGCGCCATTGCCTCATGCTCTTTGGGAGGTATCAGAAATCCGTTCTCATCCTGTGTTACCAGTTCTTTATTGCCGCCAACATCTGTTGCGACTATCGGTTTACCCAGATACATCGCCTCTAAAATGCTATTGGAACAACCTTCATGGTCTACTGAGGAAGATACCAGCATATCGAAGAAATGCAGATAGTTACCTACCTGGTTCTGCGCCCCCAGGAAAAACACCTGTTTGGTGATACCGAGTTCATTTGTCAGAGTCTTCAAACCAGGCACTAACGGGCCATCGCCCATTATCGCAAATTGTACTTCCGGTTTATGTTTCAGAATGATGCCGGCGCTTTTCAGAAAAGTAACATGGTCTTTGGCAGGTATAATCCACGCGCTGATACCTACTACAGGTTTATCGGGGTTCAGTCCCGTCTCAGCTTGTATTTTCGCAACTTGGACAGGGTCCGCCTCAAGACGGGAGATGTCCAGTCCGTTATAAATTACACTTGTCTTTTCCGGTTTGTAACCGCGCCCTTTTAACATATCCTGTCCGGCAATGCTGTTGGCTACCGCTGCCTGAGCGAAATGACCGAATAAGTCTTCTACCATGCAGGTTACTTTATAGCCCGGGGTCTTCTTTGTCCTTAAACCGCAGCGCTCGGTTACCACCTTTACCCGGGTATTAACCAGGAAAGCCGGGACCAGTCCAAACAAAGTTGCCGGCGAGAGAAACGGCTGGATAATGTCAACACGTTTCTTTATGAGTATCTTCATCATACGGAGCATGGGTAAAAAGTCGTATTTTCCCTTGCGGTTCAGGTGAAAATATTCCACCTGCGGAATCTGCTGTGGAACGGTACCATCATCATTGAGACTTACCAATAGAACCTGGAATTTAGTTTTATCAATGCCCCGTGCCAGAGCGATAACCTGCTGCTCGGCGCCGCCTCCGGACCAGGGTTTTGTTGTTATTATAAGAACTGTTGGCAGATGTTTTTTCATTTTTCCTTTCCCTATAATGTGTACCTGTCTTTTGTTCAGGGAGCGGGTGAAGCGGAGTCGGGTAATTGCTTCGTGGTTATCGTTTTTGCCGCCACCTCCGTTACGGCGGCGGGCTCCGGGGCTTTAGCCAGCTTGAGAATGGCGATTGAAAATCCCGCCAAAATCCATAAAAGAGGTACGGAATCCATGAGGTTGTGGGTAAATGCGTTGACAATGTATGCCATCAGGGCGGCGAAGCCGCCGATGGCCAGCGCTTTGAGAAATGGTTCGGTTGACCGGCGGTACCCACGATAGAAATTCCGGAATAAATTAAAGAATACCCAGAGGTATGCCAGCAATGCCGGCGTACCGTAAGAAACCCAGACGCGAATAAAGTCGTTATGAGCTTCTTCCTTTCCAAGGACTTCTCCGACACCGACAACCTCGCTGGTTTCGACTTCTGAAGAATATAGTTCGGAAATTTCGACAAATCGTCCTCCCCCTATGCCGAAGATAGGGTGATCCAGCGCAATCATTACCCCGGCCTGCCACAGGACCAGCCGCCCGGCGGCGCTTGATTCTTCAGCAAAGCCCTGGGAATACCGGTTACTTGTCAGGTTGATATATCCCAGGAAGACGACCACCAGTGCCAGAAACGTTATGAGCAGTTCCTTTCTCATCGCCCCCTTTAATAAGAAGACCATGACCAGTGCTCCCGGCACGAGTGAATATATCCCCGAACGGGTATAGGTGAAATACAGAGCGACGAGCATCAGTACTGCCAGTATCGGCAGTATTACTTTCCTGCCGCGGTGAACTGCTCTCTGGAGGAACAGGGCCGCAAGTGGTAATATCACGGTTGGTAGTTCAAAAGCCAGATGAACGGGGCCCTCGGCCAGCCCGGGTGTTCTCCCGCGATGAATTTCAGTGTCGCCCCAGAGGGTAAACACCGGCAGTCCCAGATGCTGGTAATGCTGCATCACGGCTGCTAGAGATGATATTGAGCAGACAATGAGGATTACTATGGCTAATAATTTCAAATCCTTTTCATTATTGACCACCGCCGGCAGAAAGAACACTATCGCCAGCGCGGTAAGGCCGGTACGCAGGTATTGGAAGGTGAAGGCCGTGTCAACATTCGAGAGATTCGCCACGCTGGCCAGTATAAAGAAAATAGCCGCCGGAACCATGATACTCCTTGCATGGCCGCCCGTTTTTATTCCCCCCTTGGCCTTGAGAACAGGTATCAATATGATGATAGCCAGTACCGTCCATATGAAGCGGACGCTGATGAGTGTCCCGGATGACAGTGGCAACATAAAGCCGCTGGCGGTAAACTGCCCTATCAATAAAGCCGCCATCGCCCATACCGGACGCCGGAAGAGCAGCATGAAGAGTACAATCTGAGTCGCCAGTATATATGACATAGCTGACGATAATTGCAGGGCCCCCGCCAGTATCTGTGCCAAAATTATGATAATTACCGCGCCCGCATATAGCTTCCCGTTGCGGAACCAGGGTCGTTCATATGTTATGGTTGTCGTCGATTGCAATGGCGTTATCCTTTATGTAAACCTAATTTCGTAATACGATTCATCTATTCTTATAACCTTGCGGGTGATTCTTCATCCATTGGTAGGCGCTGTCAATAATTTCATCAAGTCCGGCATACCGTGGTTCCCACCCGAACCTGTTTTTTGTCAGGCTTGAATCCGCCACCAGAGTTGGCGGGTCGCCGGGCCGGCGTTCACTGAAGACCACCGGAATTTCGGCACCCGTGACTTTTTGGGTAACGTCGATGACCTCAAGGACGGAATAGCCCTTTCCATTCCCGAGGTTATAAAACTGGCACATCGCCGACTTTTCGAGCTTTTGCAGGGCCAGGATATGCGCCCTGGCGATATCGATGACATGGACGTAATCACGTATGCAGCTACCGTCTCTGGTGGGATAATCGTTTCCGAATACGGTGATATTTTCAACCTGGCCCAGGGCTACCTTGATAACTTTAGGTATCAGATGGGTTTCCGGACTGTGGTCTTCGCCGCAGCGTGAGCTGGCCCCGGCGGCGTTGAAATAGCGCAACGATATCGAATTGAGTCCGTAAGACTGGGCGTACCAGTATAACATCCTCTCGAAGGCAAGCTTCGCCTCGCCGTAAGGATTGATGGGGTTCTTCGTAGTATCTTCGTTGATAGCTTCAGTATCAGGCTGTCCGTAAACCGCGCAGCTTGACGAGAAAACTATCTTGTTTACCTGATATTGACGCATCGTATCTAATAAATTCAATCCGTACACCAGATTGTTCTGAAAATATAGCGCCGGATTGGTGACGGACTCCCCGACGAGTGTCCGGGCGGCCAGATGTACCACGGCCTCTATGCGGTGGCTACGGAATAATCCATCCAGGAAATCGGGGTCTCCCAGGTCACCCTGAACGAATTCCGCCCTCTCGTCCACGCTCTCTTTATGCCCCTGGGCGAGGTTGTCCAGAGCGATAATCCGTTTGCCGTCTTTAATCAGTTCTTCGGTAACCACACTGCCGATGTAGCCGGCGGCGCCGGTTACCAGTATATATTTCGAGTTATCATTCACCATTCGATATAACCTTTGTCGCGTTGGTAAGAGATTCCTATTTTGCTTCCGGAGAAGCTGACGTATCGTTATTCGTCAACCCATCGAAGACTTTCAGGTATTCGAGTCTCATCATCGACCACCGGTATTTCTGGTATATGGCTCTGCTGGCAGTGGCCAGGGCTGTCCTTTTTTCGGGGTTCCGGTAAAGCTCGACGACACAACGGGCCAGGTCACGTTCGTCGCAGGGTTCGTAATACATAATCGTGTTATCATCAAAATAGGCTTTTATCGTCGGAAAAGAGGTTACCACAGCCGGTTTACCCATCGCGATATACTCTAATAGCTTCTGGGGCATCGCCGGGTTTACACCGGTGGGTATCGCCACGATACCGATATTTGCCTGGGCGATCTGGGCCGGTATCTCCTTGTAGGGCAGCCGCCCGGTGAAATCGATGTAGTCTTTTACCCCGAGGGATTGTGCCAGTTCTTCCAGCTTGGACTGGTATTCGCCATCCCCTATTATATTTACTTTTAGCTCCGGAATTTCCTTCAATATTAGAGGCACCGCTCTTATTAAAGTCTGTACGCAGTATCTCTCTACCAGGCTGCCGTGGGTTACCAGGCAAAAGTGGCTGTTGGTAGTGCCGCTTGAAGGTAGCTGCCGGAAGAGGTTCTCATCGGGCGTATTTAATATTACGGTAATCTTTGCAGCGGGAATACCATTCTTCGTGAACATCTCCTGGCTGGTGCTCTGGGTGGTGATGATATGGTTCGCCCAGTGGGCGCAGCCTTTCTCTATCATGCTTAATATTCTGACCACAGGATGGCCGGCGCCGATTTTAAAGTGGTCGGCGAAAACGCCGGGCGTATGGTCCAGCACATGGAGGACGATTTTCACCCCGAGGAGCTTGGGAAAGACCGCGGCGAATATCAGGAAATCGGGGATGCCGCTGACTTCTATTACCTGGTATCTCCTTTTCAGGGTCAGCCAGGCCAGTTTCCACGTCGCCAGGAAAAAGAAGATGACGTATTCGAAGGCGTACCTGGCGATACCCTTTCGATGATGCTCTATCGGGAGTCGGTTGACTCTCACCCCGTTGACAATCTCATAGCTCTTCTGATTTTTATCCTTTAAGCAGATAACATCCACTTCATAACCCCGGGCTACCAGAGTTTCGGCGTTCCTCTGGTTGGGATTAATTTGCGGATAGTAGCTATGACGCAGCATGCACACGCGTTTCATCTATTTCTCCTGAAGCCTGACCTCAGCCTGGTTCAGTTCTTCTTTGCCGCCCTTCTTCTTCAATACTTCCTCGTAAATCGCCTTAATGCGTCTGGCGATGGAGCCTCCGTCCATGTGCCGTATATCTTCTCGTCCGTTGGTACGCCGGGGCTGCTTCAGCACCAGCATAAGTTTCTCTGCTACGTCGGCCGGGTCTTGAGTACACAGGTAACAGCCTTCGGTACCCCCGATGACTTCGGCAGTATCGCCTACCGGAACGGATACGACCGGCAGATTGCAGGCCATCGCCTCTTTGACTACCATCGGCGAGCCTTCGGCGTCGGAGACGAGGAGCAGCACATCGCAGGCGTTCATGTAAGTCGGTATCACCTCGTGGGGCTGCTGGGACACCAGCACGAACTCTATCGACGGGTCCTGCTTTTGGGCTATCGCCACCGCTTCCTTAACGATGTCGAACCTCTTTTCCGGCCGGTGGTAATGCCCCGCCCATAAAATAAGCTTTTTGTCCTTGGGCAGGTTCAGTTTTTCCCTGGCCTCTTCCTTTGGCATGGGCTTGAACAGGTCGAAGTTTATGCCGCAGGGGATGATGATTGCCTTTTTGTATTTCAGCTTTTCGTCCATCTCCGGCGAGACCAGAATTACCTTATTAACCAGCGGGTTGATTAATTTACAGGGGAGGAACTGCCAGGACCATAATTCCGGCCCGTGATGTGTCAGGACGACGGGGTGAAGCAGCTGGGTGCGGGCAACAAGCCCGGAAAAAATATAATGTGCGTGAATCAGGTCGTAGCGGTGCCTCAGCAGATGGCCCCATAAGCGGAAAATACCCCATATATAATTCAGTTTGTTTTCCGAGCCGTCGACCAGGAAAACATCGATGTCCACTCCCTCTTTCCTGAGGGCTTCCACCTGCTCCTGTACAAAAGTCCCCGAAGCCGGCTTCTCCTCAGACGGGTACATATTGGTTATAACGAGTACCTTCATACCGATACTCCTTTTCGTTGCTTATTCAGCTGGCCGGGATTGCTGAGAAACAGGCTTCTCAAGAAAGTCCCGTAGTCATGATAGTATGAGGTCAGGACTTCCCGGGTAATTTCATCGGCAATATCACGGAACTCCCGGTCGGTCCTTTTTATCTTGAGGTTATAGCGCGCGGCCAGTTCCAGGTATACCTGCCTCTGCCGCCGCAGGTAATCGGTGTCGGTGTTGTCGGACTTGCGTTCCGCGCAGACATCCTCCGGTATATCGAGGAGGTAGGCCGTTTCCGGTTTTGGCGAAAGCGCCAGTATCAGTTTAATGGCCAGTCTGTTTATCTTGTCCTGCGGTGGCAGTGAACACTCCATCTCGGCGGCGGCATCGTAAACGTACCGGTCGCAGACTACTACTCTTCCGAACAACATGGGGAGTCTCACCCGGAAGAAATAAGACGCTACCATATCCGCCGCCGCCAGGTATGACCAGAAGAAACGCAGCAGCGGATTGCCCAGCCGTTTTTCACGCCCCGCTGCCCCGGATTTCTCGCCTTCTTCCGGTGCCGCGTGTTTAAATATCTTGACGACCGCGCTGAAGAACCTTATCAGCCATGATGTGGCCGTCCGGTTCCAGTAATACCGGTTGTTGACCTCGCAGATATCCAGTGTTTTCACCAGCGTCTCGGCGTGTACGGACTTCCCGGAACCGTCCGGGCCGCTGAAAGATACCAGGGACGCCGGCTGGGGCCGGATGCGGGTCCTTACCTTGACCCCTATTGCCAGGGTCTGAATGACGTCGCGGAGTCTCCCCATGAGACTGATATCCGAGTCATTTAACATCTTTTTATAATAAAGGAACTTGCTGAAAATAAACGATATGTTGAAAGGCAGCGTCACCGGGGAGCGTCGTATCGTTCTCCGGTAATAGCGATAGGTAATGGGCAGTCGCTTCAGGGACTTTTCCCATTTCTCACGGATGGCCGGCGGGACGGCGGTCTCACCCCAGAGGGCTGCCTCTATGTGCGCGCCCAGCAGTACGACAAATTGAAGCCCGTCGAGCCAGCCCCGCTGTGCGGCGACTCTTTCCATGTATTCCCAGTCGAGGTTATCCAGGTGCCACCACTCGCGGATTTTCATGATGTCGGCCAGTCGTAATTTCTTGTTCTCATAAAAGCTGTGGGCGATGTTAATCAGGATGACGTCTTCGGGTGAAGGGACGGTCAGGGTGGCATCGTCCGGCGCCCCCAGTGACCTCTCCCAGACTGCTTTATCGTCCAGGAAGCCTACCAGCCAGACGACCTGCGTATGGAGATGGATAGCGGAAACACTTTCCCCTTCGCTGAATTTCCGGAAGAGGAACTTCTGCGGTTCCTCGATGTTTTTTAGCTCCACGTAGCCTTCTTCGCGCAGGATAGCCTTGGCGTCGTTTTCATCTTCTTTTCTTATCAGGATATCCAGATTGTCGCTTGTATAGGGGAAAGAAGGGTAGACACCCGCCGATTTGATTATGAGGGAGAGGATACCGGCCTGGGCCCATCTTTCTCTCACGATGTTATATTCTGCTTTCAGGGAGTCATGAACAGCGTTTTCTTTATCGTGGGCCGCCCGGAACTCCGGTAAATCGAGCAGTTCCGTCGATTCGCTACCGTGATTCAGGGCGAGCAGCGGGAACTTGTTCTTTTCCCAGAACGCCAGCAGCGCCGGGACATCGACTTCACAACTGCCCTCGTCGCGGTATCCCGCCGCTATACGGGCCAGCGTGGCCGCTGATATTGATGTGCCTGTTTTCATGAACGTATCTCCCCGGGCGTCCCGGTCTGTTCCAGGATATCGCTGGCTACCCTCTCCCACGAACACTCAGCCACTTTCTCCCGGGTATGGCAGCCGTTGATATTCTTGACTCCGGTCACTCGCTGTACCAGTCCTTCCTCATCATCCGCAAAGAAAAGGCCTTGCCCTTCTTCGAATAGCTGCGGCAGCCGTCCGAAACGTACGGTGACCACCGGCAGGTTGCAGGCCATGGCTTCCAGAACGGATAGTGGCGTCCCGATGGATGATTTCTCGGAGAATACCGGGAACAGGTAGCAGTCGGCGAGCTGGTAAATCTCCTCGATATTACTCAGATATTTATCTAAAATTATAATCCCCTGTTCCTTGAGCCGGGTAGTCATTTCGGCCCGGTCTTCATGGATCAGGCTGCTCCCCACCAGGATAACCTGGGCGTCGGCCTGGCGGGATACGTCCGCCAGGAGCTCTATGTTCCTCCCCCCGGTGATATGACCGACGTGAAGTACTGTAAAGGATTCCGGGTTCAGTCCGTACTTGGTTCTCAGTTCCGTTTTTCGGTCCCGGTTGACCGGGGCGAATTTATTCAGGTCCACGCCGCTGGCGACCTGCCCTACCTTACAACCGAGGCCGCTGAGTTGCCGTAGCGACGTTTCGTTCTGTACGAAAATCATGTCCGGGCAGAGCCTCGGTATCAGGTAGCCTGAGACCTTTCCGTAGCGCCGGGGCTGGAGAGACACCATAACCACCCTGGCACCGGGACAATAAAGCTTGAGCATCCGCACCCGCAGGAAGCTGAAGACAGTCGCCGAGGCCGAGGGTACGTAGCAGATAATATCGGGCTTGAACCGGCGCAGCCTGGAAAATAGCCGGTAACTCAGGAAGAATTTATTGGTCCTCAGCGAGACCGTATTCGGTGTCATTATCTGCCCCCGTGAACGTACGGATATTCCCAGGACACGGTATTCCCGGGACCAGTCCTCTATCAGGGAACCGGCGAAATGCCTTATCCCTTCGTCTATCGGGAAAGCCAGGTCTTCGGTAATGACGCAGATGGAACGCGGCGCCTTCCCCTTAGCTGCATCAGGCATATTCATACCTCACTGTATTGGCGGACTGGCGGTACCACTCTACGAACTGTGCGATGCCTTCTTCTATCGTTACCCTGGGTTGGTAGCCCAGGTGTTTCCCGGCTTTAGTAATATCGGCATAAGTAATGGGCATGTCGCCTTTTTGCTCGGGCAAATATTTAATTTTGGCCTTCTTCTCCAGTACTTCTTCGAGAATGCCGATGAGGGATTTCAGGGAAATCGGCCGGGAGTTCCCCAGATTGAATATCTCAAATCTCTTGTTTGTGGAAGTCAGGGCCCGGAACATGCCGTCCACGATGTCGCTGATAAACGTGTAATCACGCTGTGACGTTCCGTCGCCGAAAACGGATATCTCTTTCCCGGAGTCAATCTGTCGCGTGAACAGGCTGATAGCCATCTCCGGTCTCTGCCGGGGGCCGTATACCGTAAACGGGCGGATTACTATCACGGGCAGACTATAGAGGTGGTGATATGTCCGGCAGAAAAGCTCGGCGGCCAGCTTCGAGGCGGCGTACGGTGAAGTGGGACAGTCCAGTTTGATATCTTCATTAAACGGCAGGCTGGTGCTGGAGCCGTAGACGGACGATGATGATGCCAGCAGGAACTGCCGGATATCGTGGGACTGACTTGCTTCCAGCAGGTTAATCGTCCCCCCGATATTCACGTCCTGGTAAAGGGCCGGCCGCTGAATTGAGGGTCTGACCCCGGCCCGGGCCGCCAGGTGCGCTACCAGGCTGATATCGTTGTCCGTAAAAATCCGGTTTATCAGATCGGTGTCCCGGATATCGCCTTCTATCAGGTCGAACCTGCCTGTCGCCTCAATCGAGCGGATGTTGTACCGCTTGATGGCCGGCGGATAGTAATCGTCGAAGTTATCCAGCCCTATCACCCGATATCCGCTGGCACATAACTTCTCCGTCAGGTGTGACCCGATAAATCCGGCTGCTCCGGTAACCAGAACCGTGTTTTTCATGGTTAAGACTCCGTTTTTTCGTCGGAGGAAACGAAAGCCTTTTTAAGCCACTGGCGGTTCAGGATTGCCCAGGCAATTATCATGCCAAGCAATGCGCCGATGGCCAGAGCGTTGCGGGCCTTTACCCTTTCAGGAAATACGATTTCGGGTATCGACGGATTCCCCACGGCTAGAGAGTTTATTGCTGTCGAGGCTTCACCGGTACTCACCATAGTGGTGCTCAGGCTATTATTTAAAACTGTCAGTTCATTATTCAGTGTATCAATCCGGGCCTGAGCAACCTGGTAATCAAGGTCCTGGGGCAATTGGGTGCCGACTAGAGTTGCCTGGAGAGTGGCCATTTCCTGTCTGGCTTGGGCCAGGGCGGCACTGGTCCTTTCAAAATCTGCCTGGGTATTTCCGGAAGTGTCCTGAGAAGCCAGTTCGTTAAGTCTTTGCAGCAAAGTAGTGAATTCCACGTTAAGATTATCTAAAGTAGCCTGGGCCAGCTTAATTTCTAGACCTAGTGTCAATTGTTCCTCGCTAACCTGACTCTCCAGGATAGCAAGCTGTTTTTTATCACTCGATAAAGCCTCACTGGTTGTGGCGAGCTTCTTTTTCGCATCTTCGTAGGCTGAACCGGTAGAGACGCCGTTAGCAATCATTTCGGCCAGTCCCATCACCGGCAAACCGGTCGTGGTATCGACACCGCCATTCATGATGGTATTAATGCGAGCCTCCAGAGCGGTGATTTCAGCGGTAAGTGTAAGGTAGCCTGGTAGGTTTATAATATCGGTGGCCGCTTTTTGCTGGGATAACGTATTTACCTCTTGTTCGGCTTCCAGAATGGCTTTTTTCACCAGTTCTATTTCCGCTAAGGTGTTATTATACTCCCGTTGTACGTCGACCTCGCTTTCACCACCTCCCAGAGAAGCTATTGTAGCTAGAAGATTCGCCTGGCGTAAAAGCTCCATTTCTAACGCCTGTACCTTGGTATCAATGGCGATATAGGTTGGGTTGCTGCTGATTATGGAAACCCCCTCTGCTTCGAGGGCACTGACCTCCTGTTCGGCTTGGATAATGGCTTTTTTAACATCTTCGATAGCCTGTAAAATATTCTCTCGTGCCTGAATTTGCTGGTTCTTCTCCTCGGCGATCAGGAATTCCTGAAAGACCAGGGGGATACGGCTGGTGAGGAATAATGCCTCCTCAGCCGTAGGAGTGGTTACCATAAGCAATATTGCCGGCTGTTCACTGCTTGAATCGTACTTAGTGGCGATTATCTGGTCCAGTTCATCAACGGAGTGTTGATACATTGGTGTGTTTTCCATCAGGTCATTACTGAGAAACTGGAGAAATGGCAGGCTCTTCGCTTTGGCGGCATAGTATATGCCGATATTTGCGAGTTGTCCTATCTGCACCAGAGTAGAGCCGGGATTCACTATTTGAATCCTTAATTCGCTCTTCCAGGGTTCGGTGGGCGCTGCTGGCCCTATCCCGAGTGACTGGAGGAATCCACCTGACGCAACTGGCTCATCCTCATCGACAACAACGGCGGCTGGACTGAAAGCCCAGTAGGCCAACCCCAACGCTACCCCGATAATTAACCCGATAACTATAATGGAAATAGACTGCCAGCTGAAAAGAGGCACCATAGCATCTGCCTTGTTGGGCTGAGCAGTTTCTACATGTTTTACAACCGGTTGCCTGGGCTGAGCCGCTTGCCTGGATTCAACCGGTTGCCTGGAATTAGCCGTTTCCTTCTGTTTGTCTGCCGACTCAGGTTTAGCTGTCAGCTTTTTTTCCGGTTCGTTCTCTGATCCGGTTTTCTTTCGAAATAATTTCCCGAACATTGGTGATGTCTCCTCCCGCACCTTTCGTGTTCATCCGGTGGCTTTTTCTTATTAATTTCCCGGTGGTGCTAGCTCTCTATTGCTACACCTGATATGGACTCGCAATATTCTCTGGTGCACTCACAGATGTAATTAACCTCTTCTTCACTTAACTCGGGGTATATGGGCAGTGAAATAATTTCTTTAGTCAGTTTCTCCGTTACAGGGAGAGAGTATTCTTCTCCCCCGTACCGGCGCCAGGCCTCCTGGAGATGTATCGGAACCGGGTAATGCATCCCGGCACCTATACCCTTACTATCAAGCCATTCTTTAAGCTTATCGCGCTCCGGTGTCCTGACCACATAAAGGTGATAAACGTGTTTTGCCCATGGCATTTCCACCGGTTTGATTAATTGCGAAGGTAATCCTTTATTATATGCCTGCGCGATACTGCGTCTATTCTCTATCCACTCGTCGAGATGTGGTAGCTTGACCTTGAGTACGGCTGCCTGTATTTCGTCGAGACGGCCATTGACGCCCATTACGGCATGATAATACTTGGCGTTCTGTCCGTGGTCACGCAGCATACGGCATTGCTCGGCAAACCCGGGGTCGGAGGTAGTAATCATGCCGGCCTCGCCGTAAGCGCCAAGGTTCTTGGTAAAATAGAAACTGAAACAACCGGCATCTCCCAGCGAGCCGGTACGCTTTCCTTTATATTCGGCTCCGTGCGCCTGACAGGAGTCTTCGATAATTTTAAGATTATGGGCTTTCGCCAGCTCCCGGACTGGTTCCATATTGGCCGGTTGCCCGTAAAGATGTACCGGTATTATGGCACTGGAACGGTCATTTATCAGTTTTTCTATTTGCGTGGTGTCGATATTGTAGGTTTCGGGGTCGATATCGGCGAACACCGGTCTGGCTCCGGCCAGAATGATAGCCTCGACAGTAGCGATAAAGGTGTTGGCCGTGGTGATAACCTCGTCGCCCGGCCCGATGCCGCAGGCACGTATCGCTATATGTAGAGCATCGGTACCGGAGCCGACGCCGATACCGAACTCGGCACCGCAGTAGGCGGCAAAATCAGCCTCAACCGCCTGGACATTTTTCCCCAGGAAGAGCTGCATACCGTCCAGGGCTTGCCCCACCTCGGTAAGTATCTCATCCTTGATTTCCTGGTATTGTTTTTTCAGGTCAACTAAAGGTATATGCACTTGGTATCCTCCATTAATGATGACTATTATTTACGTAAGGCTTATCCCGGAGACCCGTGACACAGGTGAGTTCTGTAATGTCACATACAACCTGCGCCGGATTGCCGGAGGCGAACATACCTGCCGGTATGTCTTTGGTGACCACGCTGCCGGCATCAATTATAGCGTTTTCTCCGATGACCAGACGTGGCAGTATGGTACAGTTGATGCCTATCTTGGCTCCTTTTTTAATGGTCGGGCCGTGTATGCAATCCACCGCGTCGGGACAGCCGGGGTGAATCTCGCTGGCCAGGGTTGCGCCTGATGCCAGGAACACTTCGTCTTCAATGATGGTAAACTGGGCTACGTAGACTTTGGTATGAATTTTCACATTATGGCCGATTCTACAGCCGTAATCGATGACCGAGTTGTTCCAGATACGTAAGTTGTCCCCGATTTCATTTTCTTCTCGTATGACTACATTGTGGCCGGTTTCCAGGTTACAGCCGATACGACTCCCCCCGTAGATGACGGTGCCGCTACGGATGTGGGCTGCCGGACCGATGTTCAGCATGATGTGCATACCCCGCGACGGCAGATAACCCAGAATGACCGTAGCGTCAATAATCGCGTCATCTCCCAGTCGTATGTTTTGTTCTCTGGTAGCACTTATTCCAGCCGTGGCACTTACTTCTTCCCTCATTGGCGTTCCTTTTCTCTATTATTTTGCTTTCTTTAGGCAATAGCTATGCTACTCTGGTCCAGATTAATTCTCTGTCCGCCGCTGGAAAGCGATGTGTTGGCTGCCTCCAGGATACTGGTAACCCTGTACCCCGCCCAACCGTCGCTCCTTGGCTTTTCACCGGTATTGATGCATTTTATAAAGTGACTGCACTCAACTTTTAGAGGTTCGGCGTTGGAGATATAAGGAATAACAACATCGCCAAAGCGGTAATTCGGTGGCCAGGCGGTAAATTTACCGTTGCCGTTACCGTTAGGGGGCATGGCTAATCCTTTATCATAGATATGTATCTTCTCATTTTCAGAAGTGTCATCATAGACCGCCATTTTCTGGCTGCCGACGATAGTAACCTGCCTTATCTTGCGGGGGTGGAGCCAGCTTACGTGAATATGCCCCATCGTTCCATTGGCGAATAGTATTTCCAGGTAGGCCATATCGAAGACATTCGGGTCGATGTTATGGGTACCCCGGGCACTGACCGCAATGGGGTCGCTGTTCATCAATGCCAGTATAATACTGATATCATGGGGAGCCAGGTCCCAGATTACATTCACGTCGGCCCGGAACAGCCCCAGGTTAAGCCGGTGGGCATCTATGCCATAGATATCACCCAGGTCGCCGCTGTTAACTAATTTTCTGAGGTAATCCACGGCGGGATGATATTCGTAGGTATGTCCGGCAACCAGCACCAGGTGTTGCTTCTCCGCCAGTTCGATAAGCTCAAGGGCTTCCCAGCTGCTGGCGGTCATCGGTTTTTCCAGCAGAACATGCTTGTTGTGAAGTAGCGCCTCTTTGGCCAGCTGGTAGTGCGTGTCCACCGGTGTGGCTATCACGACGGCTTCTATGTCGCTTCTGAGAAATTCCCCGAAATCAGAGGTGGTAACCAGATTGGGATACTGGGTGCGGACCTGCTCCAGTTTCTTCTTATCGAGATCGCAGACCGTTGTCAGGTTAGCCTCGTTTAACTCTTGGCATACCCTGATATGCTTCGGCCCCCAGTAACCGCAACCTATAACGCCTATATTAACCATTTTGCTCTCCCTTCTCATTCCGTCAACTACCTTCTCCTCGAAGAACGGCTCGGACGGTGAGTAAAACAATTTTTATATCCAGAAGTAATGACTGCCTCGCAATATAATCGAGATCAAGTCGTATCATATCCTCAAAAGGAAGCTCTTTACGCCCGGATGCCTGCCATAATCCGGTTAATCCGGGTTTGACACTAAAACTCTTTTTATGATGGTCGTTGTACATCTCTACCATAAATGGAATCATTGGCCGGGGACCGACGAAGGACATATCCCCTTTTAAAATATTGATTAGCTGGGGCAGTTCATCGAGGTTGGTCTTGCGGAGCAGACGACCTATTCTGGTAACCCGCAGGTCATGGTTGCTAGCTTTCTTATCTCCTCCGTTCTCACCCGGTGGGGTAATTACGTTTTCCTTAACGTATAGTTCGATGTTTTTATAATATTCGCTATCGTCGTGGTCTGAATACATGCTGCGGAATTTATAGAAAAGAAACTTACGTCCGTTCTTTCCCACGCGTTCCTGACTGAATATTGCATTTCCTGATGAATCAAGTCTTATTGTTATGGCAATAAGTAGCAGCAGAGGTGACAGAATAATGAGGCTCACGAACGCCAGTACGCGGTCGGCTAGATGTTTCCACCACTGGTAGCTAGACAAACGCCCTATTCTAGCTTTCGCTACCGACTCAGCGGCAGGCGTCAACCCCTTTTCACTTTCGATCGAGCTTACTGCATTTACCAACTTGACCTCCTGTTTACTATTAGTCTTCGGCATTTTCTCTCTATTAATATCCTATTCTACGGGGGTTAGGATTTGGTGAAACGCAGGTTAGGATTAGGATAGAACTTGTTGTTAAATTATCACTCCGCTTTTTGTTTTTCTCACCGACGCGCTGCTGCGCCCTATTCCCTCATAGGTGAAACCGGCCTGGCTCATTTTCTCCGGGTCAAGCAGGTTACGACCGTCAACCATAATGGGTTGTTTCATCAGGGAAGCCAGCAATGGCATATCAAGCTCTCTGAATTCCGACCATTCGGTAACGAGTACCAGGGCATCGGCATCTTTGGCTACATCATATGCATCATTACAATAAGTAACGCTGCGCATCAATTTTGCGGCTGACTCCATGGCCATCGGGTCATAGGCCTTTATCCGGCACCCTTCGTCCTCGAGGAGTGAAATAACCGCCAGAGAACGTGCCTCCCGCATATCGTCGGAATCGGGCTTAAAGGACAATCCGAGTATGCCGATAGTCTTGCCGCTCAGAGAGCCCAGTAGCCGCCGGAGCATTGTCATTACTACCCTCGGCTGCTGCTGGTTTATCTGCTGTACGGCTCGTACCAGCCTTAGGGGGACTCCTCGGTTTTTAGCCATATGAATAAGGCCCCGGACGTCCTTGGGTAGACAGCTGCCTCCCCATCCCAGTCCGGCGTTTAAATAGTCCTTTCCAAAGCGCGGGTCCATCCCCATTATCTCGGCAACTTTTACGACATCAACACCGTACTCTTCGCAGATTATTGCCATCTCGTTCATAAAGCTGATTCTGGTGGCGAGAAATACGTTAGAGGCATACTTTGACATCTCTGCCGTCTTGTTGTCGCATTTGACCAGAGGGAAGTCCAGAGGTTTGTATAAATCGGCTACTACGCCAGCCGCATTGGAATCGGATGACCCCACGACGACCCGGCTTGGATTCATAAAATCGAAGACCGCCGCGCCTTCTCTCAGGAATTCGGGATTAGATACTATGGAAAATTTATATCCGTTGCGGCAGTTGCTGGTGATAATGTTCTCGACCATTTCCGCGGTTCCCACCGGTACCGTGCTCTTGATAACCACGGTCAGCGGACCGCTGGCGGCTTCGGCGAGATTCCTGGCGGCCATACGCACCCATTTTAAATCGGGTTTGCCGCTGCTGGCTGACGGAGTCCCTACGGCGATAAAAGCAAATTCGGCGTCCAGCAGACCGTCAATATAGCGGTCGGTAATGTGCAGTCTCCCCTCTGCCTGGTTGCGTCGCCAGAGTTCGGGTAAACTCGGTTCGCTTATAGGCAGTTCGCCGCGCATCAATGCTTTTATCTTTTCTTTATCTATTTCCAGCAGGGTTACTTTGTGACCGAGTTCCGCAAAACAGGCTGCAGACACCAGGCCAACGTATCCCGCTCCAATGACCGTAATATTCTTCATTATCCTTTTTACCTCGGTTCAATTTATAAATCGGTTCAATTTATTAAATTGTAATTTGTGCGAGTTAATAAAAAGTACGATACAGGTTAGGAACTGGTTAGAATGTTCTTCTTTTTACTTATCGCCTTTTAATTTTTATTGACAGCTGATTCCAGTCCCTTCCTCTTCCAGAGCATCAAAAAGGCACTGACCACATGCGGGTCGAAACGCAGCCCTGAATCTTCTACAATTTTCTCCATGGCGTGTTTCTGGCTTAATTTACCCTGCGGTGAACGGCCTGAGGTCATGAAGTCAAAGGCGTCGGCAACCGCCAGGATTCTTGCCCCCAGGGGGATATCGCTTTCTTTAGCCCCGAAGCGCCCACCTTTGCCGTCATACCTTTCGTATCGGTAAACAACGAGGTCCAGAGCAGGTGTCAGGGATCTTATCGTGGACAGTGCCTTCCATATCAGGTCGCAGTGTTCCTTAATAGTCGTCGCTTCCTCCAGAGTAGGCACCAACATTTGTGCCATCATCTCATTGGGTGATAGCGCCAGTCCCAGGTCTTTAAATAGAGCGGCATAGTGGAGCACCTGACGGCCGTTCTCGGGAATTTTGAACTCCCCCGCTAAAGTTAGTGAATATTTTGCTACCCTTCTGGCACTATCCAGTTCGAATATGTTGGCCGGATGTATGGCTTTTGTAATTTCCCGGCAGGGGATTAATATTGCCTCTAAAGTGGCAAGTTGCTCCATTTCCTGCTGTAATAGCCAGTCCTGTTGAGATTCAAGCCGGTTACTCAGGTCATCGGCGAGGAATAAAGACCGGTTGCAGAGTACTCCCATTTCCTGGACTTTACTGCTCAGCTTTTCAACGCTGTCTTTGATTACAGACGGTACCTGTTCCTCGAGGGATGATATTGCCCGGTGCATATTTCTGACGATGTCCCGGGCTTCTTTCCGGCTTATCTCCATCGCCAACTGCAGGGTATCGACCTCCTGTATCCAGCTCCGCCACTTTTTAGGAATTTTTATACGGTAGGTTACTCCGCGATCTTTCTCACTGATGGCCTCCAGTTCCCCACCCATGCCCCGTACCAGTATCCGGGCAGGATGCAGTTCGTTTATCGGCGTTTCTTTTTTCCGTGAAGAACCGGACCGCGGCTTGAAGAGGTTATTCAATTCCCTGGTTGACAGGCGATGTCCCGGATTATTGATTTCTATGTGGATATGCTCCTCTATTTTTTCGGCGACGCGTATGTGTAAATTACTACCGGGCGGAGAAGATAGAATAGCACTTCTTACGGTATACAACAGGCTCTGGGTCAGGCTCTTTTTATCCCGCATGATTCGGCCGATGTCTCCGGCTACTTCGATGTCAACCTTGATTTCTTTTTGTTCGGCCAGGTCACTTACCTGCTTTATTACCCAGTTAAGAACACTCACGACATCAACTTCATCGAAGTGAGCACCGTTATCGCCATCGTGAGACCTGGTTAGACTGGTAATACCCTCGACGATTCGGGACAACTGGTTATGATGGTTGTGCAGGGTGTCCAGGTGGTTTAGCTGCTCCTGGCTCAGGTTTTCTCTATTAGTAGACTTCAGTGAATGCAGGCAGTCCTTGATGACATTTATGGGAGTGTTTACCTCGCTGATAAGAAAATCAAACCAGGTCAGCAGTCCCTGTATCGTTTTCAGGTCTTCTTTTTGAGTAGGTAGCGGCTCCCGGCTGGCCGATGATAAAAACGGCTCGATGCCGCTTACTTTCAGGTCGAAATAACAGTTACTCTCCGTAGAGCGTTTTAAATATTCAATCTGTTCCGAAGCAACTTCGGTAACCTCGAGGGAATTACGGTAAGTGCGTTGCCGGTTGGTGACGACGGCCAGGTGAATGCTCATAACGGGAGCCTGTTCCCTGCCGACGGACGACTTTTCGTGTGTAGGCTGGCCCATTTTGAGGTTCTCTACGTTGCACAATATCTTGATACGCTTGTTAAAATCGGCTATAATCTTCCGGCATAAAGCCCTGGCTTTCCAGGGTGTGCTGATAACTACAAATTTATCCCCTCCGTAATACCCCGCCAGGTCCTCGGCATTGCCGGATAGACGTACCGTTTCGGACACGATATCTGCCAGGAGCTGCACCAGACGGTCGCCCAGAGCATAACCATGTACCTTATTTATTGCTTTAAGGTCATGAAAGGCAATATAAATGGCGCTGAAGGTTTTCTTTTGCCGGAGTAACCTGTCTATCTCTTTACTTATCTGGAGGCGGTTCGGCAATCCTGTCAGCGGATTAATACGTACCATCCGCTCTTTATGCATCAGGTATCCCTGGACCAGAGCCACCACTTCTTTTGGATTGAAGGGCTTGGTGATATGGTAAATAGGAATATCCTCGGCCATGGCAATTCGATTCTTTCTGGGAAGCCTGGCGCTGAGCAGGATTATCGGTATGTGGTTGGTCAGGTATGAGCCTGTTATTTTGCGGTATATCTCGGCGCCTTCCATGTCCGGCAGAGCCGGGTCAAGAATAATAATGTCTGTTTTATCTTCCTGTATTTTTCTCAGTGCTTCCGAACCGCTTCGGGCGGAAACTATTTCCAGGTTGGCATGTGCCAGATTTATTTCCAGGATGTTGATTATCTCCGGGTCAGCATTAATAACCAGAACCTTGCCTGCTTTTCGGGTTGAGATACTTCGTCCGGCCATAACCACATCCTTTGCTGGTAATATCTATGGAAGAACACTATTCGACCACCATCATCATAGTATGGCGCAGTTAGAACAGTGTTGGAGAAAGTCGGAAAATGGTTAGAATATCCGAAGTTCAAGCTGTTTCATACGTAAAAAATCATGTATTTTTTTTGACACCTGGCAGGCTGGTTATTCGGCAGGCAGGTTTCAGATAGCGAAGAAACCGGCAATTGTTAGAGGAATTTCTAACTGACATACCGGTGATTTCCGGTTTTTGGTTAGAATTTGGTTAGAATATGGTAAAAAAATGGTTAGATTAGCTAGGGCTAAAACTTGACTATTTATTAGATAGTATTCTAGAATGATGGCGCTATATCATGGTAATAGTACTATATAAACCAGTACTAAAGTATGAAATTGGTGGGAAAAGGTAGGAATAGTCAAGTTGACTTTTATTATGGGGCATAATATGCTGAGAATAGCTACAAATCACGGAATTATCTGGACCGACTCAAGAGTCCTGAAATCTTAATAACATTGAAATATGCAGGGTTTTTATCGGGTTTTCCAGGCCAGGGTTACCCTTCATAGGGAAAGAGGTTGAAATGTCGAGAGGCAAGATATTACTGGTTGAAGACGATGTTGAGTTTTCCAACCTGACACAGATGTGGCTGAAGAACGCCGGGTATGAAGTTTTAACCGCTCAAGACGGAGTTGAGGGGATGCGCCGCGTTTTCAGCGGTCGCCCTAATCTCGTTCTTCTGGATGCCAATATACCCAAGATGGACGGTTGGGAGCTCTGCCGCCGGATCCGTGATATGAGTGACATCCCGGTGCTGATGGTCACCGTGAACGGTCAGAAAGCCGACCGTCTCAAGGGATTCGTCGTTGGGGCCGATGATTATATCACCAAACCGGTTGACTTCCATGAATTAATAGCCAGAGTACAGGCCGTCCTGCGAAGGGCCGGTCCTACCACGGCTAATGAAGAGCCCAGCAGCTTCCGTGATGGAGAAATCGAAATTGAATGGCGAAGCCGCCAGGTCTGGGTCAGGGGTGAAAGAGTCAAACTTTCTCCAATCGAGTACAAGATATTGTCATGCCTGATCAAGAACCGCGGCTGGATTGTAACTCATGAGCAGTTACTGGAAAAAGCCTGGGGCCCCAATTATATCGGGGATAAGTCCTTTGTGAAATTGTATATCAGATATCTGCGTCAAAAGATTGAGAAAGACCCGCGTAATCCCACATTGATACTCACCGAGCGCGGCGTGGGATACCACTTCGCTCAGCAAACCGAAGAATCAACTAGTCTTGGAGGATAACGTGTCCATACCACACGGCCACATTTCTAACTCCGGCGATACGGCACATAAAGCTGATAAAGCTCGTATCCACCGGTTACTTACCGGCATGGATGCTCCCGATAACGCCGTTCCTCAGGTGTATACGGACAAAGATGGCCTTCCCGTTACTTATACGGCTACCCGTACGCCGGAAAAGAAAG
>CAYNDI010000006.1:0-742 GCA_964395955.1 uncultured Dehalococcoidaceae bacterium | reverse complement strand
TATCCGTATTATGGCACGAAATCCTTTCGCCTCTCACCGTCATCAAGGGATATGTCTCTACTTTACTCGAACTCGATTCCGCTATAAATAAGGACCAGAAGAAACAATACCTTCAGGGCATCGAGTCGGCCAGCAACAGGGTAATTCGTTTGCTGGAAAACCTGCGTGATATCACCCGGCTTGAGGAGACCGACTCGCTGATTACCCGTCGTATTTCCCTTGTTGAATTACTCCGGCAGATTGTCTTTGAGGTGCAGAGCCAGACATCCAAGCATGTCATTAAGATAACTCCATCGCTTCACCTGCCGCTGGTAAAAGCCGACCCGGAAAAGATTGAGCAGGTGCTCAGCAATCTCCTGAGTAACGCCGTCAAGTATTCGCCGCAGGGTGGCGATGTTGAGGTTGAAGTCCGGACGGTTAATAACGAGGAGCAGCTCTCGGAATTATACGGGGAGACTCCTCAGGTGAAACTCCCCTGCTTTATTGTTAGTGTCATTGATACCGGCGTCGGCATACCGGAAGAAGAACTGGAACGGATTTTCGAACGTTTCTACCGGGTGGATAACAAATTGATACGCTCCACTCCGGGAGCCGGTCTAGGCCTCTATATCTGCCGGCTTATCATAGAAGCTCATGGCGGTAATATCTGGGCCGGCAACGGGCCGGGGGGAGGCGGCGTTTTCAGGTTCTCCCTGCCGCTGGACCGAATAGCCTGACCGGCATTGACACTGACACTCGCTCA